>JBNMJT010000079.1:0-10601 GCA_050873945.1 Dorea sp. | reverse complement strand
GAACAAACCATTTTATATGTACAAGTTCCGCTCAATGGTGGTACAGGATGCATCCAAAGAAAAAGCCGGATGGACAGTGAAAAATGATCCACGTGTGACGCCGGTTGGAAAGTTTATAAGAAAAACAAGCATCGATGAATTACCACAGCTGATTAACATTTTGAAAGGAGATATGAGTCTGATCGGTCCAAGACCGGAAAGACCACAGTTTGTAGACAAATTTAAGGAAGAAATTCCAAGATATATGATCAAGCATCAGGTGAGACCGGGGCTTACCGGGTGGGCGCAGGTGAATGGATTGCGTGGCGATACCTCGATTCAAAAGAGAATAGAATACGATTTGTACTATATTGAAAACTGGACACTTGGATTTGATATTAAGATATTATTTCTGACATTTTTTAAAGGATTTATCAATAAGAATGCATATTAGATTCTAAAGGAGACGGCAATGGCAAAGAAAAGACGCAAGACGAAAAGACAGTTAAGAGAAGAAAGACGGAAAAAATTGCGTAAAAGAAAAAGAAGAAGAATTCTCTTATTAACGGTTGAAATTATAATTCTGGCAGCTTTATCAGTGGTTGCTTACGGAATATTCAAACTTGGTAAATTAGATTATAATGTATTGAATAAGAAAAATCTGGAGGTTTATAAAGATACGGGAGAGTATACGAACATTGCACTGTTTGGTTTGGATTCGAGAAATAATGAATTAGAAGGCGGCGTACAAAGTGACTGTATTATGATTGCAAGTATCAATAATAAGACAAGTGATGTGAAACTTGTATCTGTATACAGAGATACGTTGCTGCAACAGCAAAACGGACGTTACAATAAGGCGAATGCGGCATATAATACAGGAGGTCCGGAAGAAGCGATCAGTCTTCTGAACAGGAATTTTGATCTTGATATTAAAAATTATGTCAGTGTAAATTTCAATGCGCTTGTACAGGTGATTGATGATCTGGGCGGGATTAATATTAAGATGACCAAAGAAGAAGCACACTGGTGTAATCTTTATGGAGCTGAGACTGCAAGAGTAATAGGTGCGAACTGGTCAGATATAGAAGAAAAAGCAGGAACGCAGCATCTGGATGGAATTCATGGTGTGGCTTATGCGAGAATCCGTTATACAAGCGGTAATGACTTTAAGCGTGCGCAAAGACAGAGAATTGTTCTGGAAAAAGTTGCGAAAAAAGCACAGAAAGCGAATTTTATAACTTTGAATAAAATTGTAAATGAAGTGTTCCCGATGGTGTCAACAAGTTTTTCTTCAAAACAAATTCTGGGATTTGCGGCAAATGCATTGAACTATAATATTGTGTCAACAAATGGATTCCCGTATCAGGTGACAACGAGTGAGACGGTAAAGAATCATGAGGGAGTATCATTTGTTGTTCCGATTGGTCTGGAGCAGAATGTAAAGCAATTACATCAGGAACTGTTTAATGATGAGTCATATGAAGCTTCAGACAAAGTGAAAGAGATAGACAGTGACATTGTTTATCTGACGGATGTTACAGCGGATAATACAGAGGCGATGGACTCTACGTTTAAAGGAGACAGTCTGAATGAGGGAACGGAATAAAATTATTTTAGAATATGGAACGTATATGCTGAGCTTTTTTGTCAGCTATATAGCTTCACTGGCAAAGTGGTACTATGTTTCAGGAATCATTCTGATTATAGAGGCTGTATATTTGTATGTACACTGGGTGAGGGAGAGCGGAAGTCTTGTTGAACTGAGAGCGCTGTTTACATTGGCATGGGTAGGTGGACAGGGAATCAGCTGCCTGAAACTCAGCACGTTACAGGAAACATGGAGTTATTTAACCTGGCTGAGCTTTTTTGTGATATATACAGCTTTTGGAATCGGATATGAGTGGGGAAGAAAGTATAGCAGAATTGAAGGAAAAGAACCAGAAAAGAATGAAAAAAAAGCAGACAGGCTTTTTCGGTGTATTGTAGTTTTACTGGTTGTATCAATGGTATGCTTTATTATTGAGGTCGTAAGAATCGGCTATATTCCAGTTTTTTCGGATGAACCATATTCGTATTCGTATTTTCAGATGTCAGCCTTGCATTATCTTCATTATTGTGCGATCAGTTGTATTCTGATACCTGGACTTACAGTGCTATGGAAAAAAATCAGCTGCGGAAAAAGTAAATGGCATAATATCGTGATCATTGCAGCGAATATAGCTGCGTTTGCGGTTCCGTTTCTTTATGCATCAAGATTTCAGTTTTTGTTTGAAATTGGTGTGGCGGCAGTTATTTATATTTTGGTAAATAAGAATATGCGGAAAAGGACATTGATTCTTCTTGGGGTTGTGGTCTGTGCAGCGTATGTGATCATTACATTATCACAGAAAAGAGATGCAGTGTATTTGAATAATGTATTTAAAATGAAATATACACATATGCCGGTGTTCATTACTCAGCCATATACTTATATTGCGAATAACTTTGATAACTTCGACTGTCTGGTGAAAAATCTGCCAAAATTCACGTATGGCCTGCGTTTGTTGTTCCCGTTCGTTTCGTTGACGGGATTGAAATTCGTAATGCCGAATCTGATTCCGGCAACGGTTTATCTGACAAGTACGGAATTGACGACACTTACGATGTTCTATGATGCATATTATGATTTTGGAGTGATCGGCGTATCTGTGTTTGCCCTGCTTATTGGTGTGGTGGCAAAAGTTGTTATTGATATTATTAAAAAAAGTGATAACCCGGTTGTTTATCTGCTTTACGGACAGATTGCAGTGTATCTGGCACTTGCATTTTTTACAACATGGTTCAGCAGTCCGGCAACATGGTTCTGGCTGCTCCTTACGGGAATGATTTATTGCTATGTAGGATATGATAAAAAATAAAGGATGAATAATAGAAGATGAGTAACTATCAGACTTCGGTAGATGTGGTGATTCCATCATACAGACCGGATGAAAAATTTATAAGACTTCTGAAAAGACTTCAGAAACAGGAATATCCGATTGGAACCATATTTGTGATCAATACAAAGACGGGGAATTTTCCGGAAGAAGTAGAACAGATGGAAAAAGTACAGGTGTCTCATATAGAACGCCGGGAATTTGATCACGGGGCAACACGTGATAAGGGAATGCAAATGTCACAGGCAGAAGTTGTTGTATTTATGACACAGGATGCGGTGCCGGCCGATGAATATGTAATTGGAAATCTGGTAAAAGCATTAGAAAAAGATGAGATGATCGGAGCAGCATATGCTCGGCAGCTTGCGGCGCCTGATTGTAATTATATAGAAAAATATACCAGAAAATTCAATTATCCGGAAAACAGCCGGATAAAGACAAGAGAAGATATACCGGAACTGGGGATAAAAACATTCTTCTGTTCTAATGTGTGCGCAGCATACAGGAGGGAAATCTACGATAAAACAGGCGGGTTCTGTAAGCAAACGATATTCAACGAAGATATGATACTGGCCGGTCATATGATAGAAGCAGGATACAAGATTGCTTATGCGGCCGGAGCAAAAGTGATTCATTCGCACAATTATACAGGAATGCAGCAGTTTCACCGTAATTTTGATATGGCGGTGTCGCAGGCGGAACATCCGGAAGTATTTGAGGGGATAAAGTCTGAAAGCGAAGGAATCAAACTGGTAAAACAGACGGCCATTCATCTGATGAAACAGCGGAAAGGATATCTGATTCCGAAACTGGTTTATCAAAGCGGATGTAAATATATAGGATACCGGATGGGAAAAAAATATAAGAAATTGCCGGATAAAGTGGTTAAATGGTGTTCAATGAGTCCAGGGTACTGGGAAAAGTAGCGTAAAAGCTTTATTTGTGATTGAAGTTTGCCATGTTTTAAGGTAATATAGATATGATATGATAAGCTAGGACTGAAGAAAGGATAAAAAAGTAATGGCAAAAGATAAAAAAAGATATAAAAGACGGGGACGGAGATCGAAAAAAAGAGGATTTGCCTCCTGGTCTCTTGGCAAGAAGATTGGAGCCATTCTTGGTGGAACGTTGGTAACAGTAGCAGCAATCGGAGCTGTAATTGTGGCCAGTAAACTTTCGAAGATTAATACTGTAAAGTTGGATACCGATAAATTAAGTGTTTCAAAAGAAGCAAAAAAACGAGGAAGCGGTTATTTGAATGTGGCACTGTTTGGTGTGGACTCCAGAGATGATGATCTGGGAGAAGGAACCAGAAGTGACACGATTATGATTGCGAGTCTGAATAAGAAGACGATGGAGGTAAAAATCGCTTCTATTTATAGAGATACGTTATCAGAGCAGGAAGATGGAACGTTAAATAAAATTAATGCGGCATATTCGTACGGAGGACCGGAAGGTGCGGTTTCGGTACTGAATAAGAATCTGGATATGAATATTGAGCATTATGTAACTGTGAATTTTAATTCGATGATAGATATCGTAGATTCTGTAGGCGGAATTGATATTGATGTGCAGGAGGATGAAGTTCCTTATATCTGTGGTTATGTGCAGGAGATTATGAAAGTAACCGGAAAGCTGTCTCCGGGAGTTACGGAACCTGGCACACAGACGTTGAATGGTGTACAGGCAACGGCGTATGCCAGAATCAGATATACAGCAGGAGATGATTTTAAACGTGCAGAAAGACAGCGGACGGTTCTTCAGAAAGTTGTAGAGAAGTTGCAACAGGCATCGCCGGCACAGCTGAATAAGATTATTGATAAAGTTTTCCCGGAAGTGTCAACAAACTTTACGATGACAGAGATTCTGGAATATGCAAAAGATGCATTTGACTACAAACTGGGAGAAACGACAGGATTCCCATTTGATAAGACAACAGATACTTTGGGAAATGTAGGAAGTGTTGTTATTCCGGTTACAATGGAAAGTAATGTAAAACAGCTGCACAATTTCTTCTATGGGGAAAGTGACAATTATGATGTATCCTCTACGGTATCGGATATCAGTGCTAAGATAGAGAAAAAGGCAGGAAGCAGGGATGCTGATACGGATGAAGCAACACAGGAGTTCATGCAGCAGCCGGAAGAGACCTATTCTGGAAGCAGTGGAACGACGAAGAGCAGTTCGGGAAGTAGTACAGGGTCAACCGGATCAACGTCATACAGATCAGGAACGACCGGCAGCAGCTCATCGGGAACGACGGGAACAACCGGCGGAACGACCGGCAGCACAACCGGCAGTACAACTGGAACGAATGCGGGAGGCAGCAGTACAACCGGAACAGGAAGTGGAACGACTGGAGGAAGTACAGGAACGACAGGAAATGGGACATCAACCGGAGATACTTCAACTGGAACCGGAGGGGAATCCACCGGTGGCGAAGGTACCACGGAGTAGAACACAATAAAGATAGAAAAAAGGGGTATTATACATGAGAAAAGTCAAAAAAATAATTGTATCATTACTTTTGATGTGTATGTTGTGTGTCGGAATGACGGATGTGGCAAGTGCAACAGCAGCAGAATTCAGATTTTCAGATCCGCAGACAAGTGTCGGAGCTGAAGTGGAAGTAACTGCAAAGGTTTCCTCTGCGAAAGCACTGAATACAATCCAGGCAACTTTAAGTTACGATAAAACAAAGTTACGGTTCGTCAGTGGTGATGATGCCACAGGCGGGGACGGAACGATCAATATATCAAGAAACGATGAAAATGCCGGAACAAGTATGGAATTCAATCTGACATTCCAGGCACTGGATGAGGGAACAACGTCGATAGAAGTTGCGAAGGTGGATGGAATAGATAACAATGGAGTTGCACTTGAGGTTACATCTGGCTCTTCGTCTGTTACCATAGCAGAAGGTGACAAGTCACTGATTCAGGAAGAAGATACAAGTTCAGCAGCAACTGGAACAGAAGTAAAGATTGGAAAAACAAAATATATAGTAACAGATGATTTCTCTGATACAGTTATTCCTGATGGATTTGTAAGAGATGCATTAAAATTTGAAGGAACGGATCATCAGATTATCAAGCAGGAGTCAAGTGGTGCACTTGCGATGTATCTTACACCGGAAAATGGCGGTGATGCTGATTTTTATCTGTATGACAGTGATACAGGCAGCTTCTCTTCTCTTGAAGTAATAGAGGTTGCAAAAGGAAGATACATCATCCCGTTGTCAGATGACGGAAAGATTTCTCTGCCGGATCAGTATCAGAAAACAACACTTACATTAAATGGAAAAGAATTTGATACATGGCAGGATACGAATGATGCGGAATATTATATCGTATATGCAATGAACTCTGATGGAGAAAAAACAACTTATCGTTATGATACGACAGATGGAACTTATCAGAAATATACACCGTCGACAGGTTCTGCATCGTCAACAGGTACAACTGTGAATAATGGTAAAGGAATCTGGGGAAAGATTTTGAACTTCGTAGAAAACTTCCTGGACATTGTAGTAATCATCGCACTTGTCCTTTTTGCTGTATTACTGATCGTGGTAATTGTTACATCTGTAAAGCTTCATTACAGAGATCTTGAACTGGACGATCTGTATGATGAATATGGAATTGACATGGACGAGGAAGAAGAGGAGAAAAAGATCCAGAAGAAAGCGGCGAAAAAGGCTGATAAAGCGAAAAAGAAAGCAAAGAAATCAGCTAAGAAGCCGGCACCAGCGAAGAAATCGTCAAGATATGATTATGATGAGGATGAATTCGAGGGATATGAGGATGACTTCGCCGAGGAAGATCCATGGGTGACAGAGAATATAGCGAAAGCAATGGAACGCAAGCCTGCGAAAAAGCAGCCTGCAAAACAGAAGAAGTCAGCAAGACGTGCAGACCCGGAAAGAGACAGAAGAGTATCTAAAGGGGTCCGCGCCTTAGACGAGACAGGTCCGGCTATCCGTAAACCTGTTAAGAAGATCAATCTGGAAGATACCAATGATTTCGAAGCATTTGCACCGCTGGATGAGGAAGAATTCGATAATTTCGAAGGATACTATTCAGAGGATGATGATTACGATAGATTCGGAGCGGATGGCTATGACGATGACGATCTGTTCGATGCCACATCGGATCTTTTGAGTAATCATCCGGAGAAGAGAAGAAGTCACGCAGAGATGGATGATACATTCAAGATGGATGTTATTGACCTTGATTAATCAAGAAGAATATACAGAGCGTGAGTAGAGAATAAGAATACGGAACCGGATTTCGGAAATCAGGGATGAACTGATGGATGAAATCCGGTTCTTTCTTTTGGTCCGCAATACAGCTGTGAAAACGGGTGACACTTCCGGAGAATTATTCTTCTGATTTGACCAGTTTTTTCAGTGTGGAAAATGTATAGCCCATGTCTTCCCATTTTCCAAGCAGTTCATCCAGAATCTCCCCGTTGGTCTTAGAGGTATTGTGAAGCAGCACGATGGCACCCGGGTGAATCCGGCCGAGCAGTTTGTCGAAGGCTTCTTCTTTGGATGGTTGTGCGTCCGTCAGCCAGTCGACATAGGCAAGACTCCAGAAGAAGGTATGATAGACCATATCTTTTGCCATCTGCAGATTTTCGGTACTGTATTTTCCCTGTGGAGGCCGGTAGAAGCGCGTTATGTTCTTGCCCGTGATTTCTTTATACAGAGTTTCTACATCACCGAGTTCTCTGGAGAATGTTTCCTGTGTTGCAATCTGGGACATATCCGGGTGGTGGAAGGTGTGATTGCCGACAGTATGCCCTTCTTTTAACATCTGCTTTACCAGTTCCGGATTGTCACGCAGAAAATTTCCGACAACAAAAAATGTGGCGTGAACGTGATGTTTTTTTAAAGCATTCAGGATAGCCGGTGTATTTCCGTTTTCATACCCGCAGTCGAAGGTGAGATAGATAACTTTTTTATCTGTGTTCTGCGCATAGTAGGCATGATATTGCTGCAGTTCGTCGAACGAGGCATTGCCGGCAGGGGCTTTTCCTTCTTCCTGAAAACTGAGTCCCCAGTTCTCGGCGGCGGGAAGGATCGTGGAAAGGGCACTGCCGGAGGTCTCATCTGCCGGCGCTGTACTGGAAGATGAAGAGCGCTCGGATGGATTTGTATCATCTGTTTCGACAGACGCAGACGGAAAGATCCTGGCGATCTGTCCGCCTGCAAAGAAACAGAACGAAAAGAAGAATAAGAGGATCAATGGTTTATAGCGGGGATAACAGGTCTGGAATAAGGTATGTAAGCGGAACATAAGAACTCCGTAAGAAGTATTTATACATATATATGCGGGGAATATGAAGTTATGACCTGCCTTGCAAATAGCGGGGAATCATAGTAGTATAGGGAAGAAAGAAAAACGGAAAAATAAGGGAAAGACAATGAAAGTGATACAGGTAATGTAAGAAAAAATCTGGATATGAATGATAAAATAGTATGAATAAGATCGGCAACAGGAATGAAAAAGGTGTATGAATAAGAAAATAAATGGAAAATTAAATAATAAAAAACAGGATAATATGATCACGCCGGAGATCCGGTATAAAAAGACAGCGAAGGGCATGATGATCACAGAATATTCCGGGACGGACAGTTACGTGGTTCTGCCGGATGAGATAGAAGGAGAAGCTGTGACTGCGCTGGATGACTACGCATTTGCAAGGAATCTGGAAGTGGAAGCAATCTGGCTGCCGGAAGACTTGAAAGAAGTCGGACGTTACGCATTCTATCGGTGCCGGAATCTAAAAAAACTGGTTCTGGGAAATCAGTTGCTGGACATGGGAGGCGGTGCGTTGACGGGCTGTCATCTGACGGAAGTAGAGATTTATTTCCGCGAGGGGAAGAAGAGTTGTCTGAAATCCATCGTGGAAGAGATGCGCTATCAGATCCGTGTAAGTCTGCATGGATACAGCTGGAGAACCTATAGCGATGGAGAAGAAGGAGATGCAGCCAGCCGGATACCGGAAGCCAGAATTCTTTTCCCGGAACACTATGAAGAAGCAGTAGAGAATACGCCGGCAAGAATCCTGGAGACGCACCACCACGGTGCGGGAGGATACTACCGCCAGTGTTTTTACAACCGGGAGCTGGATTATAAGAAATACGATGAGATGTTCTATCATACTATGGCGGAGGATACGGAAGAGACAGCAGCAGAGCTTGCACTGAACCGTCTGCGTTTCCCGGTAGAATTGTCGGAGAAGAACAACAACGTCTACGAGACATACATACAGGAGCATATGGAAACTGTGGCGGTATATCTGGTAAAGAGAGAAGATATAGAAGGAATCCGCTTTCTGGAACAGAAGAAGCTGTGGAGCGAGGCGGCATTGCAGACCGGCATGGATGTTGCGGCAGAAGAGAAGAAGACGGAAAGCTTAAGTGTGCTTATGGATGTCAGAAAAGAGCTGTTCCCGAAGAAGAAAAAGACGTTCGAATTGTAAGAATGCATAGGACGAATGTGAAAATAAGGAGAGAACCGGAACATATATGGCAGATATAGAAAGTCAGGAGAGAACTGAAGAAATAGAAAAGAAAAGAAACCGAGAAAAAAACAGAAGGGAAGCAGAGGCAGTGTCGACCTTACCGGAAACTGCCATGCAGGAACGTATGGAGTCCATCAGCCGTAAGATCCTGATCACGGCAAGAAACGAACTCTATATGAAGATGCGCTTTCTGGATGTAGCATTGTCAAGTATGCCATTCATACTGGACACCGGCGCAGACGGTATGGGAACGGATGGACTGTACCTTTATTATGATCCGCAGTATCTGGGCGGACTGTTTCGGGAAGACCGCGTGATGGTGAACCGGATCTATCTGCATCTGGTGCTGCATGGAATCTTCCGGCATATGATCCGTAGGAAAGGGCGGGATGAACGGCTTTATCATCTGGCATGCGATATCGTGACGGAATCTATCATTGATGAGATGCAGTACCGCTGTGTGATGAAAGCCCGTTCGCTTCCGAGAAGAGACATGTATCGTGCGCTGAAAAAGGAAATGAAGACGCTGACGGCAGAACGTGTCTACGAAGTGCTGAAGAAGGAGAAGCTTACGGAAACGAAGCTGGGACAGCTTGAGGCTGACTTCCGAGTGGACGATCACAGCTACTGGCCGAAAGATGAGGATAAGAAGAAGCAGAGCCAGATCGAGAATCAGTGGCAGGACATTAGCGAACGTATGGAGACGGAGATGGAGACATTTTCCAAAGAGGCATCGGAAAGCTCGGGCAGTCTGATCGATCAGGTGAAGGTCGAGAACCGGGAACGGATGGATTACCGGGAATTTTTGCGGAAGTTTTCGGTCTTAAAAGAAGAGATGACGGTAGATCCGGATTCGTTTGATTATAATTTCTACAGCTATGGACTGTCCCTGTATGGCAATATGCCGCTGATCGAGCCGCAGGAATGGAAGGAAGTTCAGAAGGTTGAAGAATTTGTGATCGTGATCGATACGTCGATGTCGTGTTCCGGGGAACTGGTCAAGAAGTTTCTGGAGGAGACATATGGTGTGCTGAGTGAGAATGATAGCTTTTTCCGGAAGGTGAATATTCATATCATCCAGTGTGATGACCAGATCCAGACAGATCAGAAGATTACCTGTGAGGAAGAGTTGAAATCTTATATGGAAAGACTGGAATTAAAAGGCGAAGGCGG
>JBNMJT010000078.1:0-10745 GCA_050873945.1 Dorea sp. | reverse complement strand
TATTAAGAATATCACAATCAGTTGTGTTTGTCAACTGTTATTTTATCCTTTTTTCAAAATTGATCGATATCAATTTTGAAACTTCCGAAACAATTCACAGCGAATTATTTCCCTCTGATATATAACCATCTAATATACACTCTTGCATTCCCGCTTATGCATATCTTCTATTTATATATCTTTAACACTGTCTTCTGCGTCGACTCTGTTGCCTCACGACCTTGTCTCTCGCGACAGCTAGATTAATATACCACAAAGGGTTTTGAATTGTCAACATTGTTTTTATATTTTCTGCAATTCAGACAATTCTGACAATTTACACCCTTTTCCCTATTTTCTTCTATATAAATTGCCCATCTCCATTTCTTGACACCTCTCCTCTTTCCTTTTATGATTGTTCTTATATAAAATAAAAGGAGTTATTATTACATGTTTCATTTATTACTTGCCGTGATCTACCTGGCATTCATTAGTCTCGGTCTTCCGGATGCACTTTTGGGATCTGCATGGCCTTCTATGTATCCGGCCTTTCATGTACCTGTTTCTTATGCCGGAATCATTTCCATGATCATCGCAGCCGGTACAGTTGTATCCAGTCTGCAAAGTGACAGACTTACCAAAAAACTTGGCACTGGTAAGATTACTGCCATCAGTGTGGCTACCACTGCTGTTGCTTTATTCGGATTCTCTGTCAGTCATTCCTTTATTGCACTATGTCTGTGGGCAGTCCCTTATGGGCTGGGCGGTGGAAGTGTCGATGCAGCACTTAACAATTATGTTGCACTTCATTACGAAAGCCGGCATATGAGCTGGCTGCACTGTATGTGGGGTGTCGGTGCTTCTATCGGACCTTATATTATGGGATACGCTTTGTCTAATAAACAAGGATGGCCTATGGGATACCGTTATATTGCTATTTTCCAGATAGGGCTTACTGCTATTTTAATCATCAGTCTTCCTCTTTGGAAACAATTTCATAAGAAAGAACATGTCGGACAATCTGCTTCTGGCTCTGGCAACGCTTTACCGGCCCTGACATTAAAACAGATTTTTCAGATTCCGGGAGCCAGGGAAATTCTTTTTGCTTTCTTCTGTTACTCTGCAGTTGAGCAGACATCCTCTCTCTGGGCCAGCAGTTACCTCGTACTGCATCTGGGATATTCTTCTGAGAAAGCGGCCGGATTTGCCAGTCTCTTCTTTATTGGAATTACTGTAGGGAGAGGCATCAGCGGATTCATTACGTTTAAGCTAAATGATTCGCAGATGATCCATCTTGGTGAAGGTATTATACTTCTCGGTGTCCTCGCCATGCTTCTGCCGTTTGGGAAAACAGTCGCCTTAGCCGGACTTATCCTCATCGGATTGGGATGTGCCCCGATTTATCCATCCATTATCCACTCAACTCCCGCACATTTCGGAGCAGACAAGTCTCAGGCGATCATCGGAGTCCAGATGGCATTCGCTTATATCGGCACTTGCCTGATGCCCCCGCTTTTTGGTATCATTGCGAGATCCATAAGCATTACACTCTTTCCTGCTTATCTTGGACTTTTTTTATGTATTATGTTCTTCATGTACGAAACAGTTATCAAAAAAACACATACTGTATAATTTCCTCACAACACAGAAAAGCTGCCATTGGCAGCTTTTCTTGTATCCTTTAATATATACAGCTATACAGAATTATTCTTCCAAGCACAGAGCAATACACCTAATCTGCTGCCACTGCCAGCTTCGAACGCACTGCAATCAGAACCTGCCATCGACAGCTTCTTTTCGACGTATGACGATACAGAAAACCTGCCACCGACAGCTTCTTTTCGAACGCATAGCAATAAAAAAAGAACCGGCAGGGACACTGAAAAAGCCATAAGACTCCGTCCCCACTGGTCCTAAATATAATTCATCGCCTGATTCACACTGTTAACCCCGATCACTTCTATTCCATCCACTTTTCCAATGGACTTCAATGCAACCGCTGGTACAATACAAGTCTTAAATCCAAGCTTTTTTGCTTCTGCAACTCTCTGCTCCGGCATGGTCACAGCCCTTACTTCCCCGCTCAATCCAACTTCCCCGAAGACGATCGTATCTTCTGCGATCGGTTTGTTCTTATAGCTGGAAGCAATGGCCATTACAATCCCAAGATCGGCCGCCGGTTCATTCATACGGATTCCACCGGCAATATTGACATAAGCATCATAATTGGATAACGGCAGACCCATCCGCTTTTCCAGAACTGCCATCAGCAGATTGACACGGTTATAATCCAGTCCCGCTGCAGTTCTTCTCGGCATTCCGAAATTACTCCGGCAGATCAGCGCCTGAATCTCCATCAGCATCGGTCTTGTACCTTCCATCGCACATGCCACCACAGATCCGGACGCATTCTCCGGCTTTCCGCTCAGCATGAATTCCGAAGGATTCTCTACTTCGCACAGTCCTTCTCTCCGCATCTCAAACACACCGATCTCATTCGTGGAACCAAAACGGTTCTTTACTCCACGTAAGATCCGGTATGATGCGTGTCTGTCACCCTCAAAATAAAGTACGGTATCCACCATGTGCTCCAGCACTCTCGGTCCTGCAACCGTTCCTTCCTTCGTCACATGTCCTACGATAAAAGTTGAGATGTTCAGCCCCTTTGCGAGCTGCATCAGTACATTTGTGGATTCACGTACCTGAGATACACTTCCCGGCGCAGACGATACCTCTTCGTTATACATCGTCTGAATCGAATCAATCACAACCACATCCGGTGTCTCTTTCTCAATCACACTTTGAATCGCTGCAAGATTCGTCTCACATAATAAAAAGAGACTGTCCGCAAATTCTCCCATACGATTTGCACGCAGCTTGATCTGCTTCAGTGATTCCTCACCGGAAATGTAGAGCACCTTCTTCTGCTTGTCCGCCAGTTTCTGGCACACCTGAAGTAATAATGTAGACTTTCCGATTCCGGGATCCCCGCCTACTAATACGAGGGAACCTTGTACGATTCCCCCGCCTAATACTCTGTCTAATTCTTTTATTCCAGTTTTTGTTCGTTCTTCATCTGTCGTCGATACACTGGACAATGTCACAACCTGGCTCTTTGGCTTTGCCACGCTGCTTCCTCTGGATACACCACTCGCCGGAGTACTTACCTTTTCCTCTACAAAGGTGTTCCATTCTTTACACATCGGGCACTGCCCCAGCCATTTGCTCTCTTCATGTCCGCAGTTCTGACAGAAATATATACTCTTCTTTGCTTTTGCCATTATTTTCTTACGACTTTGATCTCAATCTCTTTTCCAGGATCAGCTTCTGCACTTACGCTGAGTTTTCCACTTAAGTTCGTTGTCATGTCTCCGATATTCACATCATCCATGTATACAACGTATTCTGCATCTGCTTCCATTCCAAGTGTAAACTGAAAATCTGTCTCTCCACATACTTTGAACGAAACTACGTTCTCTGTTGCCTTGAAATTCTCTACTGCAGTTCCCGGTACGGATTCGTATACAAACATACCGTTCTTTTCTAATTTTGTAATCTCTTTGAACGTCTTAACTTTGTAGATGTCCCCCTGAAAATCAAATCCGTCTAACTTAGTCTTGCTGTCTAATGTATAATCTCCAAAACTAAGTGTACCGTCTGTTTCAGCTCTTAAAAGCTCTTTCACTGCTGCCATTTTTTTGTCCTCCTAAGGTTCTTCTTTCGTTCATCCTATTATATAATAAAATATTTTCAATTTGTAGTCTTTGCCGTAAATTTAATTTCTTTTTTAGACATTCCGGCTACAACTTCCATATCTCTTCCGATCTCTCCGCTTAAGATTGCCTCGGCAAGTTTATCCTCCAGCTGGTTCTGTACGGCACGCCTTAATGGTCTTGCCCCATACTTCTTATCCATACCGGTCTCTACGATATGCTTCTTCACCGAATCACGGATCGTAAGACTGATTCCAAGCTGGTCTTTTGCACGCTTGATCAGTTCTTTACACATCAGTCCGACGATCTTCTGCATCTGCTCTGCTGTCAGCGGATGGAATACCAGGATCTCATCAATACGGTTCAGGAATTCCGGACGGAAGATGAACTTGATCTCATTCATCACGTTATTCTTCATCCGTTTGTAATCTCCTGCCGCATCTTCCTTTGTATTGAATCCCAGCTTCTTCGGATCAATAATAGACTGCGCTCCTGCATTCGATGTCATGATGATCACTGTATTCGAGAAATCCACTTTTCTTCCCTGTGAATCTGTAATATGCCCGTCATCTAACACCTGTAAAAGAATGTTGAATACATCCGGATGTGCTTTCTCGATCTCGTCAAATAATACAACCGAATATGGATGTCTTCTCACCTGCTCACTGAGCTGTCCGCCATCGTCGTGTCCAACATATCCCGGAGGAGAACCGATCATCTTTGCCACACTGTGCTTTTCCATATATTCCGACATATCTACACGGATCATGGAATTCTCATCTCCAAAGAGTGCTTCTGCAAGTGCTTTGGAAAGTTCTGTCTTACCGACTCCGGTTGGTCCTAAGAACAGGAAGGAACCGATCGGGCGCTTTGGATCTTTCAATCCGACCCTTCCACGCTTGATGGATTTTGCAACTGCTGTCACCGCCTCATCCTGTCCGATCACGCGTTTATGCAGTGTCTGTTCCAATTTATTTAACTTCGCACTTTCCGACTCTGCCAGACGGCTCACCGGAATCTTCGTCCACTGTGATACAACTTCCGCAATATCTTCTTCCGTTACTTCCAGATGCTTCGCATCATTCTTTTTATGGAAACGTTTTTTAATCTGTTCTAATTTTTCTTCTGCTTCATTTAATTCTTTGTGAAGCAGGGACGCCTCTGTGATATCGCCATTTTTAATCGCATCTTCCAGTTCTTTAGCAAGTTCTGTCTGTGTCTTTTCCAGTTTGTATACATTTTCCGGAACTTTAAATCCACGCAGGCTCACTTTTGAGCACGCTTCATCCACCACATCAATTGCTTTATCCGGAAGGAAACGGTCATTGATATAACGGCTGGAATAATTCACTGCTGCCTCCAGTGCTGCTTCCTGTATCTTTACTTTATGATGCTTTTCATATCTGGAGCATAAGCCTTTTAAGATTTCCAGACACTGCTCTTTATCCGGCTCTTCTACTGTGATCGGCTGGAATCTTCTTTCCAGTGCCGCATCTTTCTCAATATATTTGCGGTATTCCACAATCGTCGTCGCACCGATCAGCTGCAGTTCTCCTCTTGCAAGGGACGGCTTCAGAATATTGGACGCATCCATCGCTCCTTCTGCACCGCCTGCACCGATGATCGTATGCACCTCATCCAGGAACAAAATGATATTCCCTGCTGCCTTTACCTCCTGGATCAGACGCTTCATACGCTCTTCAAATTCTCCACGATATTTCGATCCGGCGATCATGCTTGCAAGATCCATGGTATAGATCCGCTTTCCGCGGATTCCCTCCGGCACGATCCCTTCTGCGATCTGCGTTGCAAGTCCTTCGATCACTGCCGTCTTGCCGACACCCGGTTCCCCGACCAGGCAAGGATTGTTCTTCGTACGTCTGCTTAAGACCTGCATCAGACGTCCGATCTCTTCTTCTCTTCCGATGACCGGATCAAGCTTTCCTTCTTCTGCCTCTGCTGTCAGATCGGTACCATACTGATCCAGTACCCCGTTCTTTCTTCCCGCTTCCGATCCATATTCTTCCTGGTACATCTTCGGGTCTATCCCGACCGTTTCAAATATCTCCTGATAGATCTTCTGAAGATTCGCCCCCAGTGTAGTCAGGATCTTTGCTGCAACACAGTCCATATCACGGATAAGTGCCACCAGCATATGTTCGGTTCCGATCTCTTCCGAATGGAACTGTTCTGCTTCTATCTTACTGTCTTCCAGAATATATTCCAGTCTCGGACTGTATTCCGGTTTCTTTCTGCCCGACATCTCACCTGCCGGAGAGATCAGCTCGGACATCACTTTCTGTATATTCTCCTCATCTACTCCATTCGCCCCCAGAACCTGCGCCGCGACGCCGGTATATACTTTTCTGAGTCCAAGGAGCAGATGCTCTGTCCCCACATAAGGGTGTGCCATCTCTTTCGCACTTTTTTCTGCGATCTTCAGCACTTCCTTCGCCTGTCTTGTATAATCCATGCCTGTCTGTTCCTTTCTGTCTATCTTCTATACTCGTCAAATATCTCATCCACCAATGCATGCACATCTTCCCGGCTGATATTCTTGCAACATCCCTTTGCAAGTAGTATCGCAAGCTTTTCCCTGAGCTTCAACATGGCCTGTGCCTTATCCGCATCAATGGCAACTACAGCTCCTCTTCTTCTGTCCAGCTGGATGAATCCTTCCTGCCGCAGGATCGAATATGCTTTGTTCACGGTATGCATATTAATTCCCACGGTATCTGCCAGTTGCCTGACGGAAGGCAGGGTATCTCCCTCACGGATCATGTCTGTTGCAATCCCCATGATGATCTGATTCTGCAGTTGTACATAGATTGCCTCACTGCTGTTAAAATCAATTTCTATCAACATCTTATCACCTGTTACCTGTCATTTTCTTTTGTTATAGAGATACTATAACACAACTAAAAAGAGCTTACAACCTAAATCGTAAGCTCTTTCTTTCATTCTTTTTGCGATAAAATCCACTGTAATTCACAGTTTCCATATTTTTGCTGTTTATGCCTCGTCAATTGCCTTCCCAATATCATGACGCAGATATTTATTATCGAATTTTACCCATTCGGTAGCCGCATATGCATTGGCTCTTGCTTCTTTTAAGTCTTTTCCCTTTGCTGTCACGCCAAGTACACGTCCGCCGTTGGTCACGATCTGGTCTCCATCGAATTTCGTACCTGCATGGAAGCAGTAATAGCCTTCATGCTTGTCAAATTCCTCCAGTCCGCTGATTGGCAGTCCCTTGTCGTATTTCACCGGATATCCGTCGCTTGCCAGAACCACGCATACTGCCGCATTATCTTCGAACTGCAGGTCGATCTGATCCAGTGTGCCGTCGATACATGCTTCCACTACGTCAATGATATCATTCTTCATTCTAGGAAGAACTACCTGTGCTTCCGGATCTCCGAATCTGGCATTATACTCCAGAACCTTTGGTCCGTCTGCTGTCAGCATCAGTCCGAGGAAGATGACTCCTTTGAATGGTCTTCCTTCTGCCTTCATGGCATCAACCGTTGCCTGGTATACATATTTCTTACAGAACTCGTCTACTTCCTCTGTATAGAACGGACTTGGTGAAAATGTTCCCATTCCGCCTGTATTCAGACCGGTATCTCCGCCTCCCGCACGCTTGTGGTCCTGTGCGGAAGTCATTGTCTTGATCGTATTACCATCTACAAATGACAATACGGATACTTCTCTTCCTGTCATGAATTCTTCGATAACCATCTCATTACCGGCTGTACCGAATTTCTTATCCAGCATGATCGTCTTCACGCCTTCTTCTGCTTCTTCCAGATCTTTGCAGATCAGCACACCTTTACCAAGTGCCAGACCATCTGCTTTTAATACGATCGGGAATTTGGCTTCCGTCTTCAGATATTCGATTGCCTTATCCGGATCTGTAAAGTTTTCATATGCTGCTGTAGGAATGTTGTATTTTTTCATCAGGTCTTTGGAAAATGCCTTGGATCCCTCAAGGATTGCTGCATTCTTTCTTGGTCCGAACGTCCGGATACCTGCTGCTTCCAGTTCATCGACCAGACCACCAACCAGAGGATCATCCATTCCTACGATCACGAGATCAATCTCTTTTTCCTTTGCAAATGCTACGATCTTGTCAAATTCCATGGCTCCGATCGGTGCACATTCTGCAAATTCTGCAATTCCCGCATTACCCGGAGTGCAGTAAATCTTGTCTACCTTATCGCTTTTTGCAACGCTGTATGCGATTGCATGTTCTCTTCCGCCACTTCCAACGATTAATACTTTCATCTTACACTGCTCCTTTATCCTCTATGACTCGATCGTCACATGATGTCCTTCTACTTTTACTTTACCGTTCGCAATCAGATCAATGGCCTTTGGCAGGATCTTCCATTCTGCCTGCTCCATGACACGTCTCTGCAGAACTTCCGGAGTATCTCCCTGTTCTACTTCAACCGCTTTCTGCAAAATGATCGGACCGGTATCGGTTCCTTCATCTACGAAATGTACCGTTGCACCAACCACCTTTACTCCACGTTCCAGTGCTTTTTCATGCACCTTCAGTCCATAGAATCCGGTTCCGCAGAACGCCGGGATCAGGGACGGATGAATGTTGATCATACGGTTTCTGTATTTTGCGATCATCTCCGCAGGGATCACTACCAGGAATCCGGCCAGCACGATCAGATCCGGCTGTAATGCATCCACAGCCTTCATAAATTCCTGATTAAAAACCTCACGGCTCTCATAATCTTTTGGAGAAATGCACTGATTCGGAATGCCATGCTTTTCAGCACGTTCCAGTGCATAAGCATTCTTGTTATTACTGATCACACCGGCGATCTTTGTATTCGTGATCACACCGGAATCTACAGCATCGATAATTGCCTGCAGATTCGTTCCGCCGCCGGATACCAGAACTACGACATTTAACATAATGTCACTCCCTTTTCTCCGTCTTCGATATGACCGATCACATACGGAGTATCTCCTGTCGCTTTGATTGCTTCCATTGTCTTA
Organism: Dorea sp.; assembly: GCA_050873945.1. Lineage (GTDB taxonomy): Bacteria > Bacillota > Clostridia > Lachnospirales > Lachnospiraceae > Dorea_A. The sequence continues at coordinate 2,034 of JBNMJT010000078.1, read as the reverse complement.
TCTACATCAGCAGGATCAACGGCAACGATCATACCGATACCCATGTTATAAGTATTGTACATTGCATGCTCGTCTACATTACCCTCTTTTGCAAGTTTTGTAAAGATCGGAGGGATCGGGTAACTGTCTTTTTCTACAACGGCTCTTACTCCGTCTTTTAACATTCTTGGAATATTTTCATAGAATCCGCCGCCTGTGATATGGCTGCAGGCTTTCACTTTCACACCTGCGTTCTTTACGCTCTTTAATGCTTTGACATAGATTCTTGTCGGAGCAAGCAGTGCCTCTCCAAGTGTGGTTCCAAGATCATCATAATATGTATCCAGAGATTCTTTTGTCATCTCGAATACTTTACGTACCAGAGAGAATCCGTTGCTGTGTACACCTGTAGATGCCATACCGATCAGTACATCTCCGGCTTTTAAGTCTTCTCCTGTGATCATGTCTTTCTTGTCACATACACCAACTGCGAATCCTGCAAGGTCGTATTCATCTTCCGGCATAAGTCCCGGGTGTTCTGCTGTCTCACCGCCGATCAGGGCTGCTTCTGACTGCAGACATCCTTCTGCCACACCTTTTACGATCGATGCGATCTTTTCCGGATAGTTCTTTCCACATGCAATATAGTCTAAGAAGAATAACGGCTCACCGCCTGCACATGCGATATCATTTACACACATGGCTACTGCATCGATACCGATCGTATCATGCTTATCCATGATCATGGCAAGTTTTACCTTTGTTCCGCATCCGTCTGTTCCGGATAACAGTACCGGCTCTTCCATCTCTTTGATCTTCGCAAGAGAAAATGCTCCTGAAAATCCTCCGAGTCCGCCGAGAACTTCCGGACGCATGGTCTTCTTTACATGCTCTTTCATAAGTTCTACTGACTTGTAACCTGCTTCAATATCCACACCAGCTTTTTTGTAATCCATAACCCGATCTCCTTTTGTACTTGTTATTGTTTTGTACTTTTATATCTATTATTTTGATGCCAGATATGCCTCATATCCGATAGAATCAAGCTTTGCTGCTTTGGCTTTGACTGCCTCTTTCTGTTCTGCTGTATAAGCTTTCAGTCTGTTCAGAAGTTCTTCATCTGAAGCGGCAAGAATCTTTGCTGCAAGAAGTGCTGCATTCTTTGCCCCATCGATTGCTACTGTCGCAACCGGAACTCCCGGCGGCATCTGCATGATGGAGAACACTGCATCCATTCCATCCAGATTCTTTCCGGAAAGAGGTACACCAATAACCGGAAGGGCAAATAATGCTGCGCACATTCCCGGAAGGGCTGCTGCCATTCCCGCACCGGCGATCATAACCTTTATTCCGCGGTCTTCTGCTCCTCTGGTCCATTCAATCAGTTCATCTGGTTCACGATGTGCTGAGATGATCGTCATCTCATACTCGATTCCTAACTCTTCCAGCATGACTGCAGCCTTGCTCATAACCTTAAGATCTGAGTCACTGCCCATAATAATTCCTACTTTTGGCATAATTTTCATCCTTTCTTATAAGTTTGACAAATAAATCATACCCTATTTATTAGAATTTTTCAATGGTTCATTTAAAATCTCTGTGCCAGGAAGTACAAATTTTCCATTTTCAAGTAATGTAATCTCTTTTTTATCCTTTGTAATAACCGTAATACTGCCCAGTTCTTCATATGGGATCGTGATATCTGTATGGCAGTGGAAATATGCTTTGGACACATCTTCTTTTCTGCGGATCGATACCGAATTGTCTCTGGCAATGATCTCTTTTCCGTTCGGATTATAGACTTTGATATCCTCACACCAGCTGTAGCAGGTATCACCCACTGCAAAATGTGGTCCCATCTTCTCTGCGATCAGGATCGGCATCTTATCTTCGATTCCGTATTTCTTCGCCGTTACATATGCGGTTGTATTCGTTCCGATCGCGAACTCCCCAAGCGGCAGGGTCGGATGCTTGTACAACACATTATCATGAATATATGCTTTATTCTCCAGATCACGGTCAAAGTTGGCACAGTTGTACTCTGATACCATACCG
>JBNMJT010000077.1:0-10763 GCA_050873945.1 Dorea sp. | reverse complement strand
TGACAGGAATCAGCGTTAACGTACTGATCATTATCATGGGTATCATCGCTATCATTTACTCATACACAGGTGGTCTGAAATCTGTACTTTGGACAGACTTCATCCAGGGATCTGTACTTCTGATCGGTGTTACATTTGCACTGATCTTCCTGTTAGCACACTTAGATGGTGGATTTGGAGCAATCGCTCATGCACTGACAACAGAGCATAAGTTCCTTGCTGTAGATCAGCCAATCTTCAACCCTAACATTTTTAAAGACAGCGTATTCATCATGATCGTTGGTGCCGGATTCAATACAATGGCATCTTACGTATCAAGCCAGGATATTGTACAGCGTTTTACAACAACAACTGATACAAAGAAACTGAACAAAATGATGCTTGCAAACGGAGGATTATCCATCTTCATCGCAACAGTATTCTACCTGATCGGTACAGGATTATACGTATTCTATCAGCAGAATACACTTCCACCGGCAGCAGCTCAGGATCAGATCTTCGCATCTTACATCGCATTTGAGCTTCCGGTTGGTGTAACAGGACTTCTGTTAGCAGCTATTTATGCAGCAGCACAGTCTACACTGTCTACAGGTCTGAACTCTGTAGCATCAAGCTGGACACTGGATATCCAGGCAAGACTTTCTAAGAAAGAATTAAGCTTTGAGAAACAGACAAAGATCGGACAGTATGTATCTCTGATCGTTGGTATCTTCGCAATCGTAGTTGCTATGGTACTGGCTAACGGCGGAGTAAAATCTGCATACGAATGGTTCAATGGATTCATGGGACTGGTACTTGGTATCCTGATCGGAACATTTATCCTTGGAGCATTTACAAAGGTTGCCAATACATTTGGTGCGGTATGTGCATTCATCGTTGCATCAGGCGTAATGGTATACATCAAATACTTCGTACCTGCTGATCACGTATCAATCTGGTCATACTCAATCATCTCAATTGTAGTATCACTGGTAATTGGTATCCCGGCAAGTATCATCTGGAGAAAGGTAAAGGGAGACGATTCCGTACCAGCTCCTAACACAACCATTTACAAAAACTAAGAAGGAGTGAAGATTCCGTGATTTTTGGAAATATCAATAATTTATCAGAATTCCCATTCCTGGAAGAGCAGGTAAAAGAGTGCTTTGAATATGCAAAGACACACGACCTTGCATCTTATGAAAAGGGAAGTCATGAGATCGATGGAGACAGACTGTTTGTCAACATCGTAGAATATACAACGACTACACCGGAAGAACGTTTCTGGGAAGCACATAAGAATTATCTGGACGTCCATGTAATGATCCATGGAAATGAACAGATCGATCTGAACTTCATTCAGAATATGGAATTAAAAGATTTTGTGGAAAAAGATGATTTTCTTCCAATGGATGGGGAAAAGAATTCTTCCGTAGTCCTGACAGATGGAGATTTCCTGATCTGTTATCCAAGTGACGGACACAGAACAGCGGTTCAGGTTCAGGAACCGGAAGCCATCAAAAAGGCAATATTCAAAGTAAAGATCTAAAAAAAGTCGAGGGCAAACCATAAAATAACGGTTTGCCCTTTTCTGGTTGAACGAGTATAATGAAGGATAGTGAAAGAGGAAAAGAAGAGATGAAAAAATATATTAGTATTGATATCGGCGGCACAGCCATCAAATATGGGATTGTAAGCGAGAATGCAGAAGTGCTGTTAAAAAAAGAAATGAAGACAGAAGCGCAGAAAGGCGGACCGGCGATCCTTGAGAAAGTCATTGGAATCGTAGAAGAATTAAAAGGTGAAGCAGATGCAGGCGTATGCATCTCTACTGCGGGGATGGTAGATATTGAAAAAGGAGAGATCTTCTATTCGGCACCACTGATCCCGAATTACATCGGAACGGCATTCAAAAAGACGGTGGAAGAGCGCTTCGGAATTCCATGTGAAGTGGAAAATGATGTAAACTGTGCCGGACTGGCAGAGTATAAGGCGGGAGCGGCAGCCGGAAGTAAAGTGTCTGTGATGCTGACAATCGGAACCGGAATTGGCGGCTGTATTCTTCTGAACGGGGAAGTGTTCCATGGATTCAGCAACAGTGCATGTGAGGTTGGATATATGCATATGGACGACAGTGATTTCCAGACACTTGGAGCAGCCAGTATCCTGACAAAGAAGGTTGCCGGATGGAAGGAAGAACCAGCCGAAAACTGGAGCGGATATCACATTTTTGAAGAGGCGAAAAAAGGTGATGAGATCTGCAACCGTGCGATCGATGAGATGGTAGATGTACTTGGAAAAGGAATTGCCAATATCTGCTATGTAGTGAATCCGGAAGTTGTCGTACTTGGCGGCGGAATCATGGCGCAGGAAGCATTCCTGAAAGATAAGATTGAAAAAGCAGTGGAGAAATATCTGGTATCCAGCATGTGGGAACACACAAGCATTGCATTTGCCAAGAACCAGAACAATGCAGGTATGTTAGGTGCGTTCTATCATTTCCAGGGAAGACAGGAATAGTAAGATATGGAATATTATGTAAAATCAGTCGTTCCGATCATAGAATCGAATTACGATAAATTTACGACAGTGGAACGGAATATCGCAGATTTTTTCATACAGAACAGAAAGAAAGTGGATTTTTCATCAAAATCCATTTCCGAAAGACTCTTCGTATCAGAAGCATCGTTATCCAGATTTGCGAAGAAATGCGGATATCGCGGATACAGGGAATTCATCTATCAGTATGAAGAGACATTTGTAGAAAAACAGGAATCCATTACCGGTAATACGCGAATGATCCTGAATGCATATCAGGAGCTTCTGAATAAGACATACAGTCTGGTGGATGAGGCACAGATCGCAAGAATCAGCAGATATCTGAATCAGGCGGAGCGAGTATTCGTATGTGGAACCGGAAGTTCCGGTCTGGCAGCAAGGGAGATGGAGCTTCGTTTCATGCGTATCGGTGTGGATATCGACTCGCTGGTGGAGACGGATATGATGCGTATGCAGGCGGTATTTCAGGACAAGAGAAGTCTGGTATTCGGAATCAGTATCAGCGGAGCAAAGGAAGAAGTCTTATTCCTGTTAAAAGAGGCATACCGGAAAGGTGCGAAGACAGTCCTTTTTACGGCGAATAACCGGGGTGGATTCGAACAGTTCTGTACGGAAGTTGTTCTGATCCCGTCGCTCAGACATCTGAACCATGGGAATGTAATTTCACCGCAGTTCCCGATTCTGGTCATGCTTGATATTATCTATTCTTATTATGTAGAACAGGATAAGTATGAAAAAGAAGTGTTACATGACAATACGCTGCGTGCGCTGGAAGAAGGCGAAGCACTGCACAGAGGTTTGTTAAAATAAAGCAGTGATATGGGGATATCACATAAATGCAGTTATAGAAAAGGACAGAATTGATATAAGCATCATGGCGATTAATTCTGAACGGGGTATGTTAAGAGAAAATAATAAAATGGAGGAAATATAAAATGATAATCAAAAATGTAAATGTCTATACAGAAGACAGAAAATTTACGGCTGGCGGCATCGTTGTGCATGATGACAGAATTGACAGCATTTATACAACAGAAAATGTGCCGGATATGCTTGGGGAAGAAGTTATTGACGGACAGGGAGCATATGCGATCCCGGGGCTGATCGATCTGCATTTCCATGGATGTATGGGAGATGATTTCTGCGATAACAGTAAAGAAGCCATTGAGAATATCGCGAAATATGAAGCATCTGTAGGTGTTACAACGATCGCACCTGCAACGATGACACTTCCGGTAGAAGAACTGGAAGACATCTTAAGAACAGCGGCAGAATACAAAAAAGAACAGAATCCGAAGGGCGCAGACCTGGTGGGCGTGAACATGGAAGGTCCATTCATCAGCCCGGTGAAAAAGGGTGCACAGGATGAAAGAAATATCATGCCTTGTGATACGGCCGTTTGCCAGAGATTTCTTGACGCATCCGAAGGACTGGTAAAATTCGTCGGACTTGCACCGGAAGAAAGTGAGGAAGCAGTTGCGTTTGTGGAAGCAATGAAAGATAAAGTGAACATTTCTCTTGCACATACCAATGCGGACTATGCCCATGCGAAAGCAGCATTTGATGCAGGTGCAAATCATGCCGTACATCTCTTTAATGCAATGCCTGCATTCACCCACCGTGAACCGGGCGTTGTAGGAGCAGTGTCCGACAGCGAACACGTAATGGCAGAGATCATCTGCGACGGTGTACATATCCACCCATCAATGGTAAGAGCAGCGTTCAAGATGATGGGAGCAGACCGTATGATCCTGATCAGCGACAGTATGCGTGCGACCGGAATGCCGGACGGACAGTATACACTTGGCGGACTGGATGTAAAAGTAGTCGGAAATCATGCAACACTGGTATCCGACGGAGCACTTGCCGGTTCTGTAACAAACCTTGCTGACTGTATGCGTACCGTTGTAAAACAGATGGAGATTCCGCTTGAGACGGCTGTAGCATGTGCAACCATCAATCCTGCAAAGAGTCTTGGAATTGAAGATACTTATGCTTCTATTGCACCTGGAAAAAAAGCAAATATCGTATTATTAGACGAGAATCTGGATCTTAAAATGGTAATTAAGGACGGACAGGAATTATAATTAATCAGATGAGAAAGATTATATTTTTAGGTGACAGCATTACAGACGCAGAGCACTGTTTTTCTGAACATCCACTGGGGAATGGTTATGTGGATATGGTGGATAAAAAGCTGAATCACAGTACCGGCGGAGGAGAAAAGTACGACATTGTGAACTGTGGACATGACGGCTTCACGATCCAGGGTGTGAAGCGTATGTTAGAGCATGACTGTATTTTAAGACAGCCGGATATTGTGAGCCTGCTGATCGGATGCAACGATGTCGGAGTCATGATGAATACAGGGAAAAGTCTGGAGGAACAGGAATTTGAAGCATGTTATGAATCCGTTCTAAAAGAGCTTACGGAGAGAACCCGTGCAAGAATTATCTGCATGGCACCATTTATCTTTCCTTATCCAAGAAAGTATGTGAACTGGATTCCGGGAATCAGACAGGCAGAAGAGATTGAGAAAAGAATTGCAGAAAGATATCAGGTAGAATTTCTGGAATTACAGGATCTTATGATATCGGCAGCAGAAAAAGCTGGGTATGAGAATGTCACAACGGATGGTATTCATCTGACGGAAGACGGGAATGAGATCATTACCGGAGAACTGATGCGGCTTTTGGATTAATATGTGTTCGAAGAAAGCGGAATATCTGGAATGAAAAAGTGGATATTCGGGATAAAAAAAAGAACATTAACGAAAGCGTCTTGACAAAATACTGGAAATCAGTTAGTCTTTAACACAGACAGAAAAATAACATACAGATATCACAAAGGCTTGGAAAAGAAGAAGTAGTGATTCATACACCCATACAGAAAGCTGCCGGCTGATGAGAGGCGCATGAAAGAGTGAACAACGAATACATCTTGGAGCTGCACACCGAAACGGATGGAAGTAGGCTGTGACGTCAGGCACACGTTATCGTGCAAAGGTCTGTGAACACGCAGACTGAATGAGGCTGAAAGCGCAAGCAATCAGTAAAACAAGGTGGTACCACGGTTAATATCGTCCTTATCCAATGTAATGTTGGGTAAGGATTTTTTTATTTTAAAATGTGTAAGAAAAGCTGCTGTTGGCAGGTTCTTGCATTTACCGGGGAATAATAGGAAAGGCTTTTAAGAGAAGTGAGAAATCTGTAAACAATCAATCATGAATAAATAAAAGGAGAATCTTAAAATGGGAATTTATGAAGAACTCGTTGCAAGAGGCCTGATCGCACAGGTAACAGACGAAGACAGAATCAGAGACTTAATTAACAATGGAAAGGCTACATTTTACATCGGATTTGACCCGACGGCAGACAGCCTTCATGTAGGACACTTCATGGCACTGTGTCTGATGAAGCGTCTGCAGGAAGCTGGCAATAAGCCGATCGCACTGATCGGCGGCGGAACAGCTATGATCGGTGATCCATCCGGTAGAACAGATATGCGTCAGATGATGACACCAGAGACTATCCAGCATAACTGTGACTGCTTTAAGAAACAGATGAGCCGTTTCATCGATTTCTCAGATGGAAAAGCACTGATGGTTAATAATGCTGACTGGCTGATGGGCCTGAACTACATCGAAGTATTACGTGAAGTCGGAGCACATTTCTCCGTTAACCGTATGCTGACAGCAGAGTGCTACAAGCAGAGAATGGAAAAGGGACTCAGCTTCCTTGAATTCAACTACATGATCATGCAGGCATATGACTTCTATGAGTTATACCAGAAATACGGATGTAACCTTGAATTTGGTGGGGACGACCGGTGGAGCAACATGCTTGCCGGTACAGAGCTGATCCGTCGTAAACTCGGAAAAGATGCATCTGCTATGACAATTACACTGCTTCTGAACTCAGAAGGTAAGAAGATGGGTAAGACACAGAGTGGTGCTGTATGGCTTGATCCGAACAAGACCTCACCATTCGAATTCTACCAGTACTGGAGAAATGTCGCAGATGCAGACGTATTAAAATGTATCCGTATGCTGACATTCCTTCCGTTAGAAGAAATCGACAAGATGGACAGCTGGGAAGGTGCACAGCTTAACACAGCAAAAGAGATCCTTGCATTCGAGCTTACAAAACTGGTTCACGGTGAAGAAGAAGCGCAGAAGGCACAGGAAGCAGCAAGAGCATTATTCTCAACAGGTGCAGCAGCAGATATGCCAAAGACAGAGCTTACAGAGGAAGATCTTACAGACGGTAACATCGACATTCTTACTATGTTAGTAAAATCCGGACTGACAGCTTCCAAATCAGAAGCACGTCGTGCCGTACAGCAGGGTGGAGTATCTGTAGACGGAGAAAAAGTTACAGATGTATACCAGACATTTGCAGGAGAAGCATTAAGCGGCGAAGGTGTCGTCCTGAAAAAAGGTAAGAAGAACTTCCGCAAAGTGTTAGTAAAATAATAAAAAAAGTATTATAATAGAAAAGCAGCAGGCAGTGGAGTTATTCACTGTCTGTAATTATAAGAGTAAATGTATCGGGACGAAAAAGCCATCATCAAAATCTATGAGTTACATGGTTGTAACATGTCCCGGGAGAACTTAGAGAAAATAAGGAGGATACAGAAATGGCATTTAAAGAAGTAGCAATCGAAAGTCTGGAATTCAATCCATTCACAAAGATTTCCAAGGAGTGGATGCTGGTAACAGCAGGAGACGAAAAAAAGAGTAACACCATGACAGCAAGCTGGGGCGGTGTCGGAATCATGTGGGGAAAGAATATCGCAACTGCATATATCCGTCCACAGAGATACACGAAGAAATTCATGGATGAGACGGGTATGTATACACTTTCTTTCCTGTCAGAGGATTACAGAAAAGCATTAAGCGTATGCGGATCTGTATCAGGAAAAGACGTAGAAGATAAATGGAAAGAAGCAGGACTTCATCCATATGCGGTAGATGGCACAACTGCGGTCGAAGAAGCAGACCTGATCTTCGTATGTAAAACACAGTATACGCAGGATATGAAACCAGAATGTTTCGATGTTAAGGAAAATGATGAGAAATGGTATCCGGATAAGGACTATCATACCATGTATATGGGCGAGATCGTGAAAGTATTGAAAAGAGTATAGCCAATCATGCAAAAGAAAGTTGATCTGGTAAACGGACCTGTATTATCATCTCTTACCAGACTGGCTGTCCCGATCATGGCGACGTCATTGATCCAGATGGCGTACAATATGACCGACATGATCTGGATCGGCCGTATCGGAAGTTCGGCGGTAGCGTCCGTTGGGGCAGCAGGAATGTATATGTGGCTTTCCAATGGACTTGCGGCACTTGCAAAAATGGGAGGACAGGTTAATGTCGGACATGCACTTGGGGCATCCAATAGTGAGGAGGCCGCAGAATATGCATCCAATGCGTTACAGCTTACGTTAGCTTTGGGGATTATTTATGGACTTGTCTGTATATTCGGGGCAAAACCACTGATTCATTTTTTCCATCTGAATCAGGCACAGGTGATCCGGGATGCCATATATTATCTTGAAATTACCTGCGGTCTTGTCTTGTTTTCCTTTTTAAATCAGACGTTTACCGGATTATTTACGGCAATTGGTAACAGCAGGCCGGTATTTCTGGCAACAACGACCGGACTGGTTGTCAATATTATCCTGGATCCGGTCTTGATTTTTGGAATCGGACCATTTCCGGTTCTTCGAGTGACAGGTGCAGCAATTGCTACGGTAACTGCGCAGATGATCGTTACGGTTATGTTTTTGATATTTGCGATGAAGGATACCGTACTTTTTCAATATGTAAGATATCTGAAGAAGCCGGATCTGCATCATTTGAAAGGAATTGTCAGAATCGGTTTTCCAACGTCTGTTCAGAGCATGCTGTTTACCGGAATATCGATGATCATTGCCCGTCTGGTCGCGGGATATGGAGATGCGGCGGTGGCTGTTCAGAAAGTCGGTTCGCAGATAGAATCGATTTCGTGGATGACAGCGGATGGTTTTGCAGCAGCGGTGAATTCATTTACATCGCAGAACCACGGTGCAGGAAAGAAAAGCCGGATCTATCAGGGATATGTCAGCGCATTAAAAGTAGTATTTGTATGGGGGATTTTCTGTACGCTATTATTAATATGCTGTCCGGCTCCGGTATTCCGGATTTTTATTACAGAAAAAGATGTAATTCCGCTTGGAGTGGATTATCTTCGGATCCTTGGTGTATCACAGCTTTTTATGAGTCTTGAGATTACAACGGCAGGTGCATTTTCGGGGTATGGAAAGACCGTACCGCCATCTGTGATCAGTATTGTATTTACGGCGCTCAGGATTCCGCTTGCGCTGATACTGGTTCATACAACACTTGCGCTGAACGGGGTCTGGTGGAGTATTACGATTTCGAGTATTCTGAAAGGTGTGCTGCTGTTTGTATGGTTCTGTATATTTATGCGGAGAGAGAAAATTATACACAACAGGAAAGAAACTGCCGGCGGCAGGTTCTTCAGATAGGGAAGTATGCAAGAGGCACTGCCAGTGGCAGTGTCTTTTGTGTCTTTAAAGAACGAAATGTGGTATAATAGAACAGTGAGTGATCTGCCGGAGCATAGTTGATGGCAGACACAGAAAGGATGGATGAGTAATGTGGGCTTACAATAGTATTTTTTATCAGATTTATCCGATCGGATTCTGTGGAGCACCGGTGCATAATGACGGCGTGTGTGTTCCTCGTATCCGCAAACTTATGGACTGGTCTGAGTATCTTCAGACGTTAGGAGTAGATTCAATTCTGTTAAATCCGATCTTCGAATCGGACAATCATGGATATGATACAAGAGATTTTAAGACGATCGACTGCAGGCTTGGAACGAATGAAGATTTTAAAGAGGTCTGTGAAGATCTGCATAAGCATAACGTAAAGATCGTACTGGATGGTGTATTTAACCATGTAGGACGAGGCTTCTGGGCATTCAAGGATGTACAGGAGAAGAAATGGGATTCACCGTACAAAGACTGGTTTCATATCAGTTTTGACGGTAACAGCTGCTATAATGACGGATTCTGGTATGAAGGATGGGAAGGTCATTTTGAACTGGTCAAATTAAACCTTCAGAATCCGGCAGTTGTAGATTATCTGATGGAATGTGTAAAATACTGGATCGACGAATTTGATATCGACGGTCTCCGTCTGGATGTGGCTTATAGTCTGGATCACAATTTCATGAGACGTCTCCGCTCTTATACACAGGAATTAAAACCGGACTTTGCACTGATCGGAGAGGTATTGTTTGGAGATTACAATATTATCGTGAATGATGAGATGCTTCACAGCTGCACGAATTATGAGTGTTACAAGGGATTATATTCCAGCTTTAACAGTATGAATATGTTCGAGATCGCACATTCCCTGCACCGCCAGTTCGGAAGTGATCAGTGGTGTATTTACAGAGGAAAGCATCTGATGACATTCGTGGATAATCATGATGTTACAAGACTGGCAAGTATTCTGACGAATAAGAAACATATTCCGCTGGCATACGGATTACTTATGGGTATGCCGGGAATCCCGTGCCTGTATTATGGAAGTGAATGGGCAGAACCAGGGGAGAAAGCTCCGGATAATGATTATGCATTACGTCCATGCTTCGAAGAACCAAAGCCAAATGAGCTGACAGAGTTTATTAAGAAATTGATCCGTGTACGTCAGGAAAGTGATGCACTTTGCAATGGTGCTTATAAGAATGTAGTGATACAGAATCACCAGCTGGTATTCGAACGTTGCTCAGAGAAAGAACGAGTGATCGTTGCGATCAATGCTGCGGATTATGCATATACTGCAAATGCAGGCGAACTGAACGGAACGGCAACAGATCTTCTGACAGGAGAAACGGTTACGATGAATGGTCAGCTTGAACTGAAACCATATAGTGTACAGTATTTAAAATTTTAGTATGAAAAATGTACGGGAAGATTCCCGGGAGAAGTACATTTGACCAACGGAAATAAGTAAAAATATAAGAAAAATATGTCAAAAAACAGTTGACACACACGGTACAGTATAATATAATAAGCAAGTATGACAAAAGGAGAAACAGTAAGAGGCCAAAGCCCCGGAATCTTGCTGATTCTGATATATTATCATGAAAATGTTAATGATTCACAGGAGGTAAACCACAATGAAAACTTATATGGCTAAT
>JBNMJT010000076.1:0-10862 GCA_050873945.1 Dorea sp. | reverse complement strand
AATTTGATACGTTCTGTCGGTTTGAATACCTCGCCTTTTACCTGCTCGTTCTCTGTCAGCATGGCATCTGCTTTACCAAGGTTGATGCTGACATTCTTTCCAACATAACGCTGTACGATACCTGTCACGATATCTTTTTCTTTTTCGAAATACTGATCGTATACAACCTTACGCTCTTCTTCACGGATCTTCTGTAAGATCAGGTTCTTTGCGTTCTGTGTTGCGATACGTCCGAATGATTTGGATTCGATCGGAATATGCACGATATCACCAAGCTCGAACTTGCTGTCGATCTCTTTTGCATCTTCCAGGCTGATCTGTTCCAGTTTGTCTTCTACTTCTTCTACAACTGTTTTCTCAGCATATAACTGATACTCGCATGTCTCTTTGTTCATGATCAGTTTGATGTTGTCTGTCTTACCGAAATGGTTCTTACAGGCATTCATCAGTGAATTTTCAATGGCGTCTAACAGTGTCTCTTTACTGATATCTTTCTCTTTCTCCAGTATATTTAACGCTTCTAATAATTCTGTATTCATGGTCTTTCCTCCTTACTTATCCATGCCGTTTAAAAATCAAATGCTAATCGGATCAGTGCGATCTCGCTCTTTTCAAATGTTTTCTCAGTCTCATCTTCCATCTCGATCGTAACCGTTGTCTCATCGTAACCCTTTAAGATTCCGGTGAATTCTTTCTGTCTGTCGATCATACGGTAAGTTCTGATCTCAACTTCTTCTCCAAGGCTTCTCTTGAAGTCCTTTTCCTTCTTCAGTGGTCTGCCAAGTCCCGGTGAGCTGACTTCCAGAATATACGAATCTTCAATATAATCTTTCTCGTCCAGAATATCGGAAAGTCTGCGGCTTACAACCTCACAGTCATTCACTCCGATTCCACCCGGTTTATCAATATATGCACGAAGGTACCAGTTACTTCCTTCTTTTACATATTCGACATCCACCAGTTCAAATCCATACTCTTCCACGATCGGAAGCAGGATCTCTTCTGTTTTCTGTTCATACATTTCTCTTTTTGACAATCTAAAATCCTCCTTATGCAGACCTTACTTATCTATGTTTCTATATCATCCGGTCTTCTCTTATACTTTGTATGCAACAAAGAAGAGTGAACGATATGTCCACTCTTCTGCCGGTTGATTTATGTAACTGAATTAACTATAGCACCGTTTTTCTGCAAAATCAAGGGATTTTGCGTATTTTTTACACTTTTCCGTGTTTGAACGCCATCATCATCTCATTTGTCAGGCTCAAGTCTTCTGCCTCTACCGGCATCTTATCCCGCTCAAACCATTCCGCCATGGCAAGTTCATCGGTATCCAGTGTGATACCGTCCTCCCCGTCCAGCTCACAGAAGAATCCCATCAGAAGCGTATCGGTAAATGACCACGGCTGGCTCTTATAATAGCGCAGGTTCTTCACCTTCAGTCCGACCTCTTCCATGACCTCACGTCTTACCGTCTCCTCAATGGATTCGCCCGTTTCGTTAAAGCCTGCAAGCAGTGCATACTTTTTGTATTCTCTTCCCGCATACTTTGACATCAGGATCTTATCCCCATGTGTGACAGCTATGATCACCGCCGGACAGATCTTCGGGAATTCCATCATACCGCAGTCCGGGCAGCGCATCATACGTTCTTTGTCATCATGCACCATCGGCTGTCCGCAGTGGCCGCAGAACTTTCTGGACTGATACCAGCGGTAAAGCTGCCATCCGGTCACTGCCGCAAACTGTCTGTATTTTGGTCTTGCCTCGCGGAAATACTGATTATCCTTCAGTTCGAATCCCGGAAAATTCTCCGGATCAATCCCTTCTGCCAGATAGTATCCCTGTCCGTCGATCGAGAAGAGATACGTATACTCTTCATATACATCCGGATTGTAAACTGCCGCCTCTTTAAATGTAAGGAACGAGATCTCCTGATTCTCAATCTTCACCAGGATTTTTCTTCCTTCATAATATAAGATCACGCTGTCTTCCTTTGGCGGCTCCGGAACGTATTCATTTCTATATACATGTGGTTCAATGTTCTGTATCATATCGTTTACCCTCTGTATTTGGTTCCTGTACCGTCTCGTTTTGCAAGTTTCAGACGGTTCAGGGTGACTTCTTTTTCATGGTATGAAATCTTACATTCAGTTCCTTCTTCAAACAGATATACATCTGTCAACGCATCGTCTTTCTTCAGACGGATGCCCCGTACTCCGATCGCGCCTTTCTTCTTCTCCGTCACTTCTGCTGCCGGGAATCGTAAGAAGAATCCGTCCGTTGTCTGCAGTACGATATGCTGGTTCTCCGTCACAACCTGGATCTTCACGACCTCATCTTCCGGCTGAAGCTTGGTTGCTGCAATGGTACGCTTTGTCACCTGGAATTCCGTTCCTTCGACCTTTTTGATCATGCCCTGCTTTGTAGCAAATAAAAGCTTCGCATACCGCATCTGTTCGGAGTCGCAGATGTACACGATCTCTTCCTGCGTGCTGTCATAATTACTGATATTGTCGATCGGCTGTCCTTTGTCACGGAACTTTCCGTATGGAATGTCCATCACTTTCACCTGATGCATTTTTCCATCTTTTGTGAAAATACAGATCTTGCCGGTATTCATGCAGTGCAGGATGTATTTATTCTCATTATCTGCCGCTTCTTTATTACGCTCATAAGTACTTACATCTACCGTCTTCGCATATCCGAAACGGTCCATTAAGAATACGACTTCCTGTTCTTCAACTTTCTTCTCTTCGAATACAGCTTCTTCTGCATTCTCCACAACCGTACGTCTCTTTCTTGCGAATTCCTTCTTGATACGGTCCAGATCTTCCATGATAACCGCTGCCATCGAATCGTAATTATTCAGGATATCTTCGTATTTTTCAATCTTAGCCAGCGTCTCTTCATGTTCTTTCTGAAGTGCTTCGATCTCCAGACCGATCAGCTTGTACAGACGCATCTCCAGGATCGCAGTTGCCTGACGCTCTGTAAATCTTAACATTCCCGCCATCTTTTTGGAAATGGAGGACTTGAACTTAATGTTCTCTGTCTCCCCGTTCATCAGACATGCCTTTGCGTCTTTTACATTCTGGCTTCCTCTTAAGATCTCGATGATCAGATCGATCACGTCACAGGCTTTGATCAGACCTTCCTGGATCTCTTTTTTATCCTGCTCTTTCTTAAGTAATGTCTTATATTTTCTCGTCGCCATATCGAACTGGAAGTCTACATGCGCCTCGATGATACGCTTCAGGCCCATGGTCTCCGGTCTTCCGTCCGCAACTGCCAGCATATTGACTCCAAAGGTATCTTCCAGTCTGGTCTTCTTATAGAGCATATTGGTCAGATTCTCTACGTCCGCACCTTTCTTCAGGTCAATGACGATACGGATTCCTTCTTTGGACGACTGGTTAGAAATATCCACGATGTCTGTGGTCTTCTTGGTCTCTACCAGATTGCAGACATCATTTAAGAATTTCCCGATTCCCGCACCGATCATGGTATAAGGAATCTCTGTGATGACCAGACGTTTCTTTCCGCCCTTCATATCTTCTACTTCAACTTTTCCACGGATCTTGATCTTTCCGGTTCCTGTCTCGTAGATCTCCGGCAGGTCATCTTTGTTGACCACGATTCCGCCCGTTGGAAAATCCGGCCCTTTGATATATTTCATCAGCTGTCTGGTCGTGATCTCGTCATTTTTCATATAGGCTTTGACACCGTCTACAACCTCTCCCAGATTGTGTGTCGGAATACTGGTTGCCATACCGACCGCGATACCTTCCGCACCGTTCACCAGAAGGTTCGGGATACGCACCGGAAGTACGACCGGTTCCTTCTCCGTCTCATCAAAGTTCGGCATAAAATCTACGATATCCTTGTCCAGATCAGCAAGATACGCTTCCTGTGTGATCTTCGCTAGTCTCGCTTCGGTATAACGCATCGCAGCAGCACCGTCTCCTTCAATCGAGCCGAAGTTACCGTGTCCGTCTACAAGGATCATTCCTTTTTTAAATTCCTGTGCCATGACCACCAGTGCATCATAGATGGAACTGTCTCCGTGCGGGTGATATTTACCCATGGTATCTCCGACGATACGCGCACATTTACGGTACGGTTTGTCATACCGGATCCCCAGTTCGTGCATATCATAAAGCGTACGTCTCTGTACTGGTTTCAGTCCGTCTCTTACATCCGGCAGGGCTCTGGCAATGATTACACTCATCGCATAATCGATATATGATTTTTTCATCACATCCGAATATTCGGTTCTGATGATCTGTGAATCCTGCATTTTCTTTCTCCTATTCTATATATCAAGTTCCGCTTCCGTTGCATTTTCATAGATGAATGAACGTCTCGGCGGTACTTCTGATCCCATCAGCATCTCGGTTACGCTGGATGCCATTCTTGCGTCTTCAATCTCTACCAGCTTCAGAAGTCTGGTCTCCGGGTTGAGGGTTGTCTCCCATAACTGCTCTGCATCCATCTCACCCAGACCTTTGTATCTCTGTAAGGTAAATGGACCGTCATGCGTCTTTCTGTATTTTTCCAGTGCTTTATCATCATACAGATATTCTTCCTCGCCCTTCTTCGGCATTGCCTTATAAAGAGGAGGCATCGCAATATAGACATGTCCTTCGAAGATCAGTTCCGGCATAAAGCGGTAGAACAATGTCAGGAGCAGTGTCGAGATATGGGCACCGTCCACGTCGGCATCGGCCATGATGATGATCTTGTCATACCGCAGCTTGCTGATATCAAAGTCATTTCCATATCCTTCGGAAAATCCGCAGCCAAATGCATTGATCATCGTCTTGATCTCTGCGTTCGCCAGCACTTTATCGATGCTTGCTTTTTCCACGTTCAGGATCTTACCACGGATTGGGAGGATTGCCTGGAACATACGGTCTCTGGCTGTCTTCGCAGAACCTCCGGCAGAGTCTCCCTCTACGATGAAGATCTCACATTTTGATGCATCACGGCTTTCGCAGTTCGCAAGCTTTCCGTTACTGTCAAAGGAGTATTTCTGCTTGGTCAGAAGATTCGTCTTCGCACGCTCTTCCGTCTTACGGATCTTTGCCGCCTTCTCTGCACACCCGATGACTTTCTTAAGTGTCTCCAGATTACGGTCAAAGAAACGGATGATCTCATCGTTCGTGACCTTACTGCAGGCCTTCGCCGCATCCGGGTTGTCAAGCTTGGTCTTCGTCTGCCCTTCGAATCTCGGATCCGGGTGCTTAATCGATACGATTGCCGTCATACCGTTACGGATATCAGCTCCGGTAAAGTTCGCATCCTTTTCTTTCAGAATACCAAGTTCTCTTGCATACTGGTTGATCGCCGTTGTAAATGTCGTCTTGAATCCGGTCAGATGCGTTCCGCCTTCTGCATTGTAGATATTGTTACAGAAGCCAAGTACATTTTCATGGAACTCGTTGACATACTGGAAGGCAACCTCTACTTCGATGCCTTCTGCTTCCCCTTTGAAATACACCGGATCATGTACGGCTTCTTTTTTATGATTCAGTTCACGGATGAATCCAAGGATTCCGTCCGGCTCATGATAAATGATCTGTTCCGGTTCTGCTCCCCTTTTATCTTCAAATACGATCTTCAGATCCGGATTCAGATAAGCAGTCTCATGAAGACGGCTCTTTACCTCTTCTGCTTTGAACTTTGTCTTTTCAAATATAGTATCATCCGGAAGGAAATTCACTTTCGTTCCGGTCTTTCTTGTCTTTCCGATCGTCGGCAGTAATCCGTCTTCCAGTTCGATCACCGGTTTTCCCTGTTCATACCGGTCATGGTGGATATATCCGTCCCTGCTGATCTGCACATCCATATAGGTAGACAACGCATTTACAACAGAAGAACCGACACCATGCAGACCTCCGCTGGTCTTGTATGCCGAATCGTCGAACTTTCCGCCCGCATGAAGTGTCGTGTATACCACACGAGCCGCCGATACACCTGTTGCATGAAGGTCTACCGGTACACCACGTCCGTTATCTGCGATCGTTGCCGAACCGTCTTTTTCCAGTGTCACATGAATCTCGCTGCAATATCCGGCAAGATGCTCATCCACCGCATTATCCACGATCTCATAGATCAGATGGTTCAGACCTTTGGTTGAAACACTTCCTATATACATTCCGGGTCTTTTTCTTACCGCTTCCAGCCCCTCCAGGATCGCGATACTGCCCGCATCATATGTATTCTTTTTCGCCATTCTTTCTATATCCTTTCTCCGTTTCCATCTGTATGAAAAATATTGAGAACTATTATAGTATATTTCTTTCCGAAAAATCATACAGATTTTTCCATACTTTGAATATCTTATCATAAAAATATTTCCGAATCAAGACAGCACCTGATGCAGAAGCTCTGCAAGAAGTTCCATCGCATTGCGCATCTCTTCCACCGTATTCGTCTGCGCTCCGGCTTCGATCAGAAGTGTCTTCGGTTTGAAATGCATATTATAACGGTACGCCCGCAGGAAAATGTGTCTCGCAAATCCCGGATAATACTTTGCCGCTGCGATCTCCATCTGCAGAGAGAAAGCCAGATTATCCTCCAGGTACGGATTCGCCAGATAGCTGATATTTCCATTTGCCCGCGTGCGGCTTAGTCCGTTAAAGAACATGATCTGCGCTGTCGGCTTACCGTCTATCTCCGTTACCAGATGCGTTCCTTCCGCCACACCGTCCCGGTGAAGGTCGATCACAACTTCAATACCTGGATTCTCTTTCAAGATTTTCTGCACATCCGGCTCTGCAAGCTGATACGCCTTACTCCTGTCTAATTTCCCGTTCACCAGATCGTATACACCCTCGTGATGGTATGTGGATATTCCATACTTCTCGTTCAGAAGTCCGGACAGATACGTCCCCATTCCCACGATCGACGTACCGGCATCTCCCGGAACCGAATCTGCGAATTGCTCCTGGGAGTGCGTATGATAGATCAGGACTTTCGGGCCTTCCGTCTCTGTATTCAGTTTCATGTCTTTTCCTAACAGCTTCTCTGCATTGATCAGTCCTGCATCTGCCATGGTGCTGCTGTCCACTGTATAAAAATGGCTCATCAGATATTCATAATCTCTCAGCTTTTCCATGGAAATGTCTACTTTTGCCTCTGGTGTTTTCCATGTCTCCTGTGTCTCTGTATCCGGATCCTTCGTAATTAGTTTCCCATTTTCATCCACGGCATTCTCATCATTCGCCTGTTTTTCCAGTATCATGGCATAGGTCTGGGAATCTTCGGTCGCTGTCTCTCCCCGATCTTGTTCTGTCATATACGTACCGGCAGGCCATAACTGCATCACTGCCCGCACCAGATCCTTTGCCGGAGTGTCCGTCTGATCTTTCTCCGCAGCATAGACCAGTGCCGGCAGCATCGTCCTGACGACATTGTCCGTGATCTCCTGTTTCCCTTTTCCGACAAACGTATTGCCATTTTTTACTTCGGCTCCCGCACCGTTTTTTTGCATCAGACAGACCAGAAGCAGTCCGGCGCTGAGCCACGCTGCGTGCTGCATATATTTTTTATATCTATTCTGCATGTCTTGCTTTTTCACATCTGCATACCTCAGGATTTTTATTTTTTCAAATTTATTTGTCTTACTTCTTATTATATTTTCTTATATTTCATTCCTTAATATTTTACTTCTTATATTTTCTTATATTTTAATTCTTATATAGGTATGCAGTCTTCTTGCTTTATATGCGGTCTCTTCTATAGTTTTTTTGATTTTAATATCACTTGTATTGACTGTCTGTGTTCATAAAGGTACTGTTTTCCTAATATTTTCTGATTTAATGTTACTTATATTCACCGCTCGTGCTCATGAACATGCTGTTTCTTTTATACGTTCTTCTGTTTTTTCAACATTTCCTGTAAATAACAGGTTCAACGCTTCTGAAATGGTGTAGCTGATTCTTCTTATCGTCTCATCGATATCTTTCGGTGTTACAAACATTCCATTCAGATGCGGCGAGATCAGTTCTTTTACCAGTTCATATTTTTCCGCAGAATTGTACCCCTGCAGTACTACGCCCACCCCTTTCAAAGTCTCTGACGTCTCCAGTGCTGCGATAAAATTCTCCATCGTATCATTTACGATCGTTGCTGCATCCACCACTGTCGGAACTCCGATTGCGATCACCGGAATTCCCATCGACTCTTTTGTGATCCCGCTTCTGTGATTCCCCACACCGGCTCCCGGATGAATCCCCGCATCCGAGATCTGGATTGTCCGGTTCAGTCTTTTGGTGCTTCTTGCCGCCAGCGCATCGACCACCATGATCATATCCGGCTTTGTCTCTTTCACGATCCCATGCACGATCTCTGCTGTCTCCATCCCCGTCTGCGCCAT
Organism: Dorea sp.; assembly: GCA_050873945.1. GTDB lineage: Bacteria > Bacillota > Clostridia > Lachnospirales > Lachnospiraceae > Dorea_A. The sequence goes on along the minus strand of JBNMJT010000076.1, from coordinate 2,479 downwards.
TACCCCCGGCACGACTGCACTTACGATCCGGCTTTCTTCTTTTTCCACGGCATATCTCCCATATTCCTGCACAATATGCCTGGTGATATTCAACTGATCCACCACATACGGTCCCAGCGCATCCGGCGTCACTTCCCGGTTGCCAAGTCCTACCACTAATATTGAATATGCCTTTTCCTCTCGGTCTGTTTTTTCATTTTCTGTTTTTCCTGCTTTTTCTTTTTCTCTCGGTCTGTTTTTCACTTCCTCGTCTTCCACATATTTTTTCAGAAATCCCGCCAATGTTTCTGATATCTCTCTGTGATATCCGTCGTCCGCCGATGCCATATTCGGGGCTTCTAACGTCAGATACGTCCCCACCGGTTTTCCCATCGTCTTCGCCCCATTCTCCGTTTCGATCTTCACGGTCGTGATCTTAATCTCCTTTTCTTCGTCGTATTCTTCTTCCAGCACAACACCGGACACTTCTACATGATCCGATTCAAACCGTTCTTTCTGTTCCATCGCAAGATCCGTCCGGATCGTATACTTCTCCACCATCATTTTTCTCCATCCTTTCTCAAATTAATGCTAGTTTTTCCAATATTTTCAGAAATATGTATTGACAGAATTCATTTCATGCCCTAAAATAAATTCGTATGTTTCGTTAGATCGTCCGTGTCCGGCTCTAACGAACTGGAAATCGAATTATAAAAATCGAAATACATTGATATCGGAGGTGGACAAATTGGCTAATATCAAATCTGCAAAGAAAAGAATTTTAGTAAACGAAACAAAAGCTGCTAGAAACAAAGCAATCAAGTCTAAAGTAAAAACTTGCGTAAAGAAAGTTGAAACAGCTGTAGCTAACAAAGATGCCGCTGCTGCTGCAGACGCATTAAAAGTTGCAATCGTTGAAATCAACAAAGCTGGAAGCAAGGGTGTTTACCACAAAAACACATGCTCTAGAAAGATTTCCCGTCTGACAAAAGCTGTTAACGGAATTGCTTAATAATAGAGATTAAACTCGAGTTGCAAATTTTTTAGCCCGGATCATCCCGTCAATGATCTGGGCTTTTTGCTATTCAATTGATTAACGGAAATGACCGCTCGGTCCTTGAAGAAAACAGTATAAAGTGGTTCTTGTTCAGGTTCCATGTCCTAAGAAAAACTAAGAGAGCCAGAATCCCCTAAGAACAAAGGAATTACGTTCACAACTCGCCCCTTTGGGGCTCAAACAGGTTCACTACATTCCTTTAACGGGGATTCTGACTCTCTAAATTTTTCTAAGGACACTCCACATTCACTAGAACCACTTTATACTGTTTTCTTCAAGTCGTGACTGGCTGCGGAAGTTAATCACTTTAATAGCGGAGGTGGTAACCGAGTGAAATCCACTACTGTACAGAAACTTAGAAAAGCATTGTAAATCCACTGCTTTTCTAAGTTTTTCACAGCTATTTTTTATAACCTTTACATGCAACCGGAAAGTTATAATGAAAGCTTTGATTTTCCGGTGTTTTAGCTATTCTTCCGGTATCACAACGTCTCCGGGCACTCTATTAATTTACTACAGCGTTAGATACACACGCAATAAAAGTTGGAAAGGCATTCCAGTGAATATGGAGTCATCGATGGTACTTCTTAGATGAAAAAATCGGCCGTTAGTTTTCGAAAAATCCACTGTTTGAGCCGGATGGCGAGTTTGGATTTTTCGAAAGCTGCTTTTAGGCCGATTTTTTTATCTTAGAAGTTCCCGATGACGGAATCTGAACAGGAATGCCTTTCCAACTTTTATGAAGGTCCGGGTAGCCGGTCTGATGAACTAAATAGAAAAGGATACAGCAACCGCCATATCCTTTCCGTACATATTCCTATTTCTAACAAACCAAATTAGTTGTTGATCAGTTTGTCTTCTCCGTTCCAGCTGTAAAGCTTTCTGATCTCTGCTCCGACTTTCTCTGATGGATGCTCTGCAGCAAGCTTTCTCATTGCTTTGAAGTGTACCTGACGTCCTGCTGGAGACATATCAACTAAGAAGTCTTTTGCGAATGTTCCGTCCTGGATGTCTGTCAGGATCTGTTTCATAGCTTTCTTGGTATCTTCTGTGATGATCTTTGGTCCTGTGATGTAATCACCATATTCAGCTGTGTTAGAGATAGAGTATCTCATTCCAGCGAATCCTGACTGGTAGATCAGGTCTACGATCAGTTTCATCTCGTGGATACACTCGAAGTAAGCGTTTCTTGGATCATATCCAGCTTCGCAAAGTGTTTCGAAACCAGCCTGCATAAGTGCACAAACACCACCACAAAGTACTGCCTGCTCACCGAAGAGGTCTGTCTCTGTCTCTGTTCTGTATGTAGTCTCAAGAAGTCCGGCTCTTGCTCCACCGATTCCAAGACCATAAGCTAATGCACGATCCCAAGCTTTTCCTGTGTAATCCTGCTCTACAGCGATAAGACAAGGTGTTCCTTTTCCAGCCTGGTACTCACTTCTT
>JBNMJT010000075.1:0-11167 GCA_050873945.1 Dorea sp. | reverse complement strand
TGTCCGACTAATGCAAATGTCACTCCGATCAGAGACATATTTCTCTTTCCGAACTTCTTAACCAGTGCCGGACTTAAGAATGTCACGCCTACCAGTACCAGTGTCTCTATCAGGTAGAGCGAACTGTATAAGGTGTCGTTATGGAATACATATTTGCAATAATATGGAAGGATCGTTCCTGTAACTGTATAGATTACATTCTGCATCATCCATAACATCAGACATGCCCAGAAATACTGGTTGGAGAACAATGCTTTGAATGTTTTTCCTGTATTTACCTTGGTCTGCTCCTGCTTTACGACTACTTTTTCTTCACAGTTCTTGAAGCAGATCACCAGAAGGATCATTGCTACGATTGCCCACAGCGTCATCGTCTTGATCCATGCAGCCTGGTCATCACCGAATACTTTTACCAACGGAAGTGTACAGGTTACTGCCAGGATACGTCCGAATGGAGACATTCCCATACGTACGATACTTAACATATCACGCTCTCCTGAGCTTCTTGTCATCATAGCCGAGAGACTTCCGTATGGTACATTGATTGCTGTATAGCATACGGTTGTACATAAGTTATAAGTTACGAATATATACAAAAACTGAACCAGATTGGTCGAATGTGGTACGGTAAACAAAAGTACCGCTGCAAGTGTGTATGGAAGACTCATCCAGAGTACCCATGGTCTTGATTTGCCCCATTTTGAATTGGTCTTCTGTACGATCAGTCCCATGATAACATCTGATCCGCCGTCGAATATACGGGAAAGAAGCATTACCAGACCTACGGTTGCGGGACTTACACCTACATAGTCCGTATAGAATAATGTCAATACCGTACTGATCATTCCATATACTACGTTACAGGCTGTATCTCCACATCCATATGACAGCCTTACCTTCCAAGAAAGTTTCTCTCCTGCTTGTTTTGATTTTGTTCCGTTCATTTCGTCACTCCTTCTTCACAATACGAAAAGGAAAAGGACTGGCGGTACTTTTATGTCTGTGCCGGCAGTCCTTCTACTTTCTCGTACGTTTTTATTTTAAATAAAAGATGTTTTTTCCGCAACTGGTCATCTGAAAAATCCAGTCATTTTATTCATCTTTTGTCTCCGGGTCATATTTTCCACTTCTTAAGTCTTCACGGCGAGGTGTGAAAATGTCCACGTATACGAATCTTTCAATTCCATTATTCTCCCAGATATGCCACTGATTTGATGGAATATTGTATGTACATCCTGCCTTTACAAAATGCTTTACTCCTTCTACGATCAGATCGCATTGTCCGGCAAGCACATAGCCAATCTGCTCATTTGGATGTCTGTGCGGGGCAAGTTTCTGCCCCGGGTCAATATATCCTTTTCCGACTGTTGCATTCTGTGCATCAGCGATCACCTTAAATGCTTTTCCTTCTCCCTGTGAGAAATATTCTATCTGGGTTGTGTCTTTTACGATTTCAGCCATAATCCATATCTCCTTTTACCTGTTTCTATGATCTTAGAAGCACCCGATTCTTGGCAGTCCATATACAGATTTCCATCCTTCTGACATAGGCTCTTTTAAGTATGGTGCCATCTCTTCTTCAGTTCTGAGTGTTGTCTTTTCAACCGGTGGAACTGTTCCTGCAGGATAGTCTTCCAGAATCTCTTCTACCAGTAATGTGATCAGTTTTGCGAAGCATACAACCGGTCTCTTAACTTTTCTTGCGTCAGATAATGATTTCTGGAATCCAACAACACCTTCTGGTGTAGCTGATAATTCGTGTGCGTTGTGTCCTTCACCTTCATACCACTGGTTTGGTCTCATGAAATCATCGATAGAGTTATCGAACCAGTCATCCTGTAACAGTTTCTCAGGATGTCCGTCTACTGCGTGTTCCATGCTTACCATATCTGGTGTAAGGAGGAGTCAAAGAGATGTCTCTGATTCACCTGCATGTGTAAATGTCTCGTGAAGCTCATCGTCTTTTCCACTCCATGGACGCCAGAAGTCACCTGTCATATGCGGCCAGTCAATGACTCTGAATACACCTGGAAGCGAATATCTCTTGCAGAATTCCTGTACTGCTGATGCCAGTGTCCACTGATGTCCGTGGTTATTTACAAGGATGATCTTACGGAATCCATCATTCCACAGTCCAAGCATCATAGCGATGATCTGCTCCATCAGTGCTTCGTGAGGAATAACGATTGTTCCCGGCATTCCAAGATGATGAGCCGGATGTCCGCCATACATGATCGGCCATGCAAGGTTTACTTCGTAGCCCTTCTTTGCTGTGTATCTTCTTACACCTTCCAGTACCTGTGATACCTGGAATACGTCCTGTCCGGTTGGAAGAGCGTCACCGTGACACTCTGAGCATCCTACAGGAATCAGTACGATATCATTTTTCTTACGGCGTTCATTTAAGATATAACGTGGTGTTGTCTGGATGTAGCAGTTTGCTTTACCGATTTCTGATGGTGAAGGAATCTCGAAGTCCTCTTTTAACCACTTATCAAGCTGCGCCTCATCTGCGTCCCAAATCTCTTTTTTGATACGTCCGATCGGGTTATCCTCGAATTTCCAGTCTGGGTTTTCTGTTCTGATCCATTTTACATTTGAAATTGACATATGCGTTTCTCCTTTTCTTTCTTGAATTTTTTGAATAATTTATGGTTCGTTTTTTCTTTACTTATCTGTTGATATTTTTATGTTTCCGATTATTTTCTCTGTCCAAGTCCGATAGACTCCAGATATTCTCCGGTTCTCTTCTGCTCTTTTAAGCATTCGCCCGGTGTCGGTGGATAGCAATCACGTTCGATACATGCATATCCTGTGTATCCGATCTTCTTAAGCAGTTCTCCGTATGCTTTCCAGTCGATCACACCTTTTCCTACTTCTGCGAACAGATTCATCTTTGTTGCTGCTGCAAATCCGATATTGTGTTCCCAGCAGTAATCCTTTACTTCTTTTGAAAGATCTTTGAAGTGAAGGTAATCAATCTGATCTGCGATCTTTTCTGTATATGCGAACAGGTCATTTCCTTTGATGTAGATATGATGTCCGGTATCCAGACAGAATCTCAGTTCATCCTTTGGTACCATAGAACGGAACTTGTCGATCTGTGCTTCCGTCTCGATATGGGTACATGCATGTGGATGGAATACTGGTTTGACACCATATTCTCTTACCTTCGCCGCAAGTTTACGGTAGTTGCGGCAGAATGTTTCGAACTGCTCATCTGTAAGCTCCGGATCTGATACAGGTTCGTCTGTCATAAGATCTGTATACATGGCATCCATGATTACATAGAATGGTGCGCCGAGTTTTCTTAATACTTTACATCCGTTCTCTACATGTTCCATTGCTGCCGGCATAGAACTGTCATCCCACAGTGGGGTCATGATCGAATATGCAAGTGGTACGATTCCTCTTTTTTCCAGTTCTGCTCCGAGAACTTCCGGGTCTGTCGGCATATAGCCGTATGTACCGATTTCAGAATATTTATATCCGGCTTCTACGAATTCATCCAGATATGTATCGTATTTTGGCTGTTTAGGATCATCGATGAACCATACACCCCAGGAACATGCATTATTAGCTATTTTTATCATTTTCTTGCTCCTTCCTGGCCGGCTTTCTGACCGGCCGCCGTTATTTCTTAATCTCCCATAGAGAATTTCTTCATATTAACCGGCATGATCTCCGGTTTTTCACAGGTACTTGTCATCTCGTAAGCTTTTCCTGTATCGGAGGATACATAGAATCCTTCCATGATCTCCAGTACATGGAATGCAAGCTCTCCGTTTGCTCTGTATTTTCCACCTTTTTCGATAGCTCTTGCCATATCGGAAAGTCCAAGCGATCTGCTGTTTTCTGTATAATCGTAGCAAGATGGGATCTCTGCCCAAGGTGTCGGGATATTTTCTTTTCTTGGATATTCTAACCAGTCCGCATCTTCTCTTCTTCTGAGCTTGGTTACTCCGCCGTAGATATTCGGTCCGTCATATGGATCCGGATCATCCATGCTCATAACACCTTCCGTTCCGTAGATCTCTACTCTTGGAAGTTTGGAATCTACGATATCAAAGCTTAAGATCATCGTTGCGATCACGCCATTTTCAAATTCAATGGTTGCAGATGCATGTGTCGGAACTTCAACTTTGACTTTGTCTCCATTCATTGGTTCGCTGGTGATCAGTCTTTCTTCCCAGCCTTTTCCGGTAATGGCACTGATTCGTTTTGCAGGACCGAACATACATACAAATAATGTCAGGTAGTAAGGACCGATATCAAATACAGGGCCGCCGCCGTCTTTGTACCATGGAATTGGATTCGGATGCCACATCTCCATGCCCCCGTTCATGTAGAAGGCTGTTGCTGCGATCGGTTTTCCGATCCATCCGTCTTCCAGAAGCTTTCTCATTGTCTGTGGTCTTGCGCCCATAACAGTGTCTGGTGCACATCCTACATATAAGCCTTTTTTCTTGGCTGTCTCAATGATCTCTCTTCCCTGTTTCACATTGATTGCCAGTGGTTTTTCACTGTATACATGCTTTCCTGCATTCAGTGCTTTCATATCGATCTCATAGTGTACTGCCGGGTTCGTCAGGTTCAGGACGATATCTACATCCGGGCAAACCATAAGTTCATCCACTGTCATTGGCTTTCCGCCGTATTTGTCTGCTTTTTCTTTTGCTCTTTCAGGCATCATGTCTGCGATTGCTGCAACTTCCAGATTGTCGAATTTTGCGATGTTCTGGAAATATATTTCCGAAATATTTCCACAGCCAACCACACCGATTTTCATTACTTTCATCTTTTTGCCTTACTCCTTTCTGTTTTTTTATTTTTAAAGTCCTTCCAGCACTTCCTGAATTGCTTTTACCGCTTTTTCAGATGTACTCTCCGGATATAATTCAAAGGAAACATATCCTTCATATCCTTCGTTATTCAGATGGTTTAATACATTTTTCCAGTTCACAGCTCCGGTTCCAGGTTCATGTCTTCCCGGTGCATCTGCTACATGGAAGAGTCCGAAGTTCTTTACATATTTTGAAATGGTTTCGCAGAGCTTTCCTTCTTCCAGGTATGCATGATATGCATCATAGAGCATCTTGACTGCCGGTGAATTCACCGCTTCTACCAGGTCAGCACACATCTCGGAATCTTTTAAGAAGTATCCACTGTGAGCGATCTCACTCAACGGCTCCAGTGCAAATACGATTCCTTCTTCTTCTCCCCATACAGCGATGGTTTTTAAGATATCGAACATTGCACAGATCTTACGGTTATAAGAATATTCTCCGGTGAGCGTCAGTGCATTGTATGGAGGTTTGTTATCGATCGCTGCCGCATGTGCGATGATTACTTTATTTCCAAGTATCTTGGAAGCTTCTATGCTTCGTTTTACAGATGCCAGATATTCTTCCTTCTGTAATGGATCACACATAGAGATCATTGCATCTTTTGGAAGGTCTGCGCTGATGGCTGAGATTGCAAGTCCGTTTGCATCTGCCAGCTCTCTTAACTTCTGAAGGTCTCTTCCTTCCCATCCCCAGTAAAGTTCGATTGCATCAAATCCGTCTCTTTTTGCTGCCTGAAACCGTTCTTCAAATGGCTGTTCCTGATAGAACAGATCTATATGTACTGATTTCTTAAACATCTTTGTTCCAGCTCCTTTCGTTGTCTGTCCTGTTCTTTATGCTTATACTATACACGCGATTCCGATTATGCACCTTCACTATTCTGCCCGGTATATCACCCTGATTTTGGGTATTTTGACCATATTTCTATCTAAAACTGCACTATTCTGTTTTCCGGTATTTCCGGGCGGCTTTGGGTGTTTTATATGTCAAAAAATTAACTTTTAAAATATGCGGTTTCCATTGAATTTCCTGAGGTTTTCGGATATTTTCTAATTCATTCATACCTGTTATAACTGCTTTTATAAAACTGTTTTTCCTTTTCTAATCACCCAAAAAAGAAGACTGGAGCAACATCCAGCCTTCTTTTTCATATTATATATAAATGTATTTATTTCTTACTCTTTCCCCATCAGCTTCATCTTCTCTTCTGCTTTCGCCTGCACATTTTCCATGCACTTTCCGAACAGTTTGATCCGGTCGAATTCTTCCGGGTTCTTCTCCATTTCTTCTCTTAATGTATGGCCAAATACCATACGCAGGGCGGTTCCGATATTCACCTTACGGATTCCGCTTCGTACCGCACGCACGATCTCATCATTCGGGATTCCGCTTGAGCCGTGTAATACCAATGGTACATCCACCAGCTCTTTGATCTTCGCCAGACGGTCAAACTGCAGATGAACCGTCTGTGTTGTCATACGGTGTACATTTCCGATAGATATGGCAAGTGCATCTACACCGGTCTCTTCGGCAAAGCGCTGTGCCATCTCCGGTTCGGTATACTGTGTCTGTACGCCTGCTGCAGAATCGGAATATCCGACCGAACCAATCTCTGATTCTACACTTACACCAGCCTTATGCGCTGCTTCTACGACTTCTTTGGTCATTCTTGCATTTTCTTCATATGGTTTCTGGGATGCATCCAGCATAACCGAAGTAAATCCTGCATCAATTCCTTTCTGAATATTCTCCAGTGAATCTGAATGATCCAGATGTACACATACCGGAACTTTTGCATCTTTTGCCACCTCTGTCAGAATTCCTCCGAGAATCTTTACCGGCATATGTGCTACGGCTACTTTGTTTGCCATCAGGATCACCGGCATGTCCAGGCTTTCTGCTGCCTGTACGACAGCCTTTGCATCCTCATAGCCAAATACATTAAATCCTGCAATCGCACAGTTATGTACGTCTCCATATTCTAATACTTTATTTAAATTTGTAAGCATATACTTTCTCCTTTTTTCTCATCTATTATTTTACAAACATCAATGCAAACTGCGGAACATATGTAATCAGAAGCAGTGCCGCAATACTTACTGCCAGGTATTTTATCAGGTGCTTGTTGATTACAACTTCTACTTTATCGTTCGTCAATCCTGCCGCAACATAAAGGTTGATTCCAAGAGGCGGTGTTGCAACACCGATTGCAAGGTTGACACACATGATGATTCCGAAATGTACCGGATCAATCCCAAATGCCAGTGCTGCCGGATATAATACAGGTGCAATGATCAGAATCGCTGCTGTCGTTTCCAGGAAGCATCCTACGATCAGAAGCATAACATTTACTAGCAGAAGGAATATAATCTTATTACCTGTAAGCGCAATAATTGCATTAGCTGCTATGGTCGGCACATGTTCTCTGGCCATAATGTATCCGAAGATTCCTGCACATGCTACGATGAACATAACCATTCCGGATGTAGATGCCGAAGACATAAAGATTTCTCTTAGGTCTTTGAATTTAATTTCTTTGTACACCAACATTCCTACGATAAGACCATAGGCTACTGCTACCGCTGCTGATTCTGTTGCTGTAAAGATTCCGGAATAGATTCCACCAAGGATGATTACCGGCATCAGGAATGCCCCGATTGCTTCTTTCGTCTGATGTGCCAGATTCTTTAATGAGAACTTCACTGTCGGCACCTGTTCTTTATGTGTAATTCCATAATGGATACAAATGATCGACATACATACGCATAACAGGATTCCCGGTAAGATACCTCCAAGGAACATACTTCCGACCGAAGCATCTGTTGCTGACGAATATGTGATCATGATCGTACTTGGCGGAATGATCGTTCCCAAAAGTCCCGCACATGCAATCGTAGTCAGTGCAAATCCTCTGTCATATCCCCCTTCGATCAGTGCAGGAACCATGAAGCCTCCGATTGCTGCCGCCGTTGCCGAAGGTGAACCAGATAACGCTCCGAACAATGTACAGCTTAAAACAGCTGCAACCCCCATGCCGCCCGGCATCCATCCAACCAGCGCGTTTGCAAAGTTCGCAAGTCTTTTGGAAATTCCTCCGTAGCTCATCAGTCCACCGGCAAGCACAAAAAATGGAATTGCCATCAGTGTAAAACTGTCTACTGAAGTAAATAATTTCTGTCCGACAACCTCCAGAGGAAGTGTCCCGCTGGCAATTACTGCCGAAGCACCTCCTGCTGCCAGACAAAGTGCGATTGGTGTTCCAAGCACCATGGTTACTACAAATGCAAGAAATAAAATTGCTGTCATATTCCTACACCTCCTCTTCCTTCATCTTCTTCAGACTTTCCATAAAATTCCGGATATAGTGATATACAGAGATCACCAGACTTACCGGAATCATTGCAAAGATCAGTGCCATTGCGATATGTGTTACTGTCGTGATCTGACCGGTCTGTGCATACTGAACCGTCATTGCGATCGCACATCCCGACATGAAGATCAGGATAACAATGGTCAGAAGTTCTGAAAACCGTTCCACATATTCTCTGTATTTCTTCGGTACCAGTGATACAAAGGCCTCCACACCAAGATGAGCTTTCCTTTTCGCCGCAATCGCCACTCCCGTATAGATAAATGCAATTGAGAAATAACGTGCAACTTCTTCTCCCCATGTAAGCGGGGCATTCAATACATAACGGCAGATAACACTGATCAGTGTCACTCCGATCATTACAATCCCTACTATTACCGCCAGATATCCTTCCAGTACATCCAGCACTTTATCGATGATATTTTCCTTTTTCATGTTACATCTCTCCATTCTTTCAGACCGGTTAGTACTTCTTCGCCTCTTCTTTGATACGGTTCACAAGATCTGCGTCTATGCCGCCTTTTCCGACATACTGGTCATATACCTTCTGAGCTTTTTCAATCCATGGCTTTTTGTCAATTTCGATAAACTGGGCTCCCTCTTTTTCCATTTCTTTTTTACAGGTCTCTTCCGACTCAATGACCGCATCTCTTTCTACCTGTTTTGCTTCTTCTGCCGACTCCATCACAATATCCTGGATATCTTCCGGAAGAGAGTCCCATACATTCTTCGACATCATGAGTGGAACCGGGCTGTATACATGCTCCGTCATCGTAATGTACGGTGCTACTTCATGGAATTTTGCAGTATACATATTCGGAACTGTTGTAGAAGAAAGTGCATCACAGGTTCCATTCTGTAAAGCGGTATAACAGTCATTCCACGGAATAACCACCGATGTTCCACCCAGCGCAATGTAAGTATCTGCCTGAACCTTCGACTCATGAGAACGGATTTTCTTTCCTTTCAGATCATCCAGCGACTCGATCGGTTCTTTCGCACACATGGCATACATTCCATTTTCAAAATAAGTAAGTCCCTTGATCTTCACATCTCCCATGGCATCCAGACACTCTTTTCCAAGATCACTGTCCAGTACCCCTCTCGCTGCTTCTCTTGATTCGAAAAGATACGGCAGATCCCATAACAACTGGGAATCTGTAAAGCTGGATAACGATGCGGTAGAAGCAATCATGAAATCCAGGCTTCCCATCTGGATTGCTTCAATTGTCTCTTTCTCCGATCCAAGCTGACCTCCAAAATAGCATTCTGCCTTAATTCTTCCATCACTTTTTTCTTCCAGCAGTCTTGCGAACTCCTTCAGACCGTCACTTCCCGGATTATTCTCAGAAAGTACATAAGCACCTTTCCAGTTATATATGACTTTGGAGTCTTCTTTGTTTTTTTGTGCTCCGCATCCTGCCGCCATTGCTGTTACAAGCATCAGGGTCAGGCACACACTGACAATTCTCTTTTTCATAGCTGTATCCCTCTTTTCTCATATACCATCCGCTATTTTCTGTTATCTTATCAATCCAAATCTCTGCATTTCCTTCTTTAACTGTTCTGCATGTTCCGGTTCGATCTCTGTAAGCGGTGCTCTTACGGTTCCACCGCAAAGTCCCATCAGTTCTACCGCTTTCTTTACCGGGATCGGGTTCACTTCTGAGAACAATGCATGAATTAACGGCAATGCCTTTAACTGCAGTTCCAGACTTTCTTTCACTTTTCCATCCAGATAAAGCTGGCAGATATCGTGCGCTGCCTTTGGTGCTACATTCGACAGCACGGAGATCACTCCTTTTCCACCCAGTGACATCAGCGGTACGATCTGATCATCATTTCCGGAATACATATCTAATTTTCCGTCTGTCAGATCCATCATCTTCACGATATTGGAGAAATCTCCACTTGCTTCCTTGATTGCCACGATGTTATCCACATTGTTCACAAGATAAGCCACCGTCTCTGCCTCCATCTTACATCCGGTTCTTCCCGGTATGTTATAAAGGACAACCGGTACTTTGGCCGCATCTGCTACCTGGGTGAAGTGTGAGATCATGCCATTCTGGGTTGCTTTGTTATAGTATGGTGTCACGACAAGCACGCCATCTACACCATATCCGGCTGCTTCTTTCGATAATTCCATTGCCGTCTTCGTACAGTTTGATCCGGTTCCTGCGATAACCGGGATTCTTCCTTTTGTTCTTTCAACTGTGAATTTCACGCATTCCATATGTTCCAGTTCTGTCATCGTTGCTGCTTCCCCGGAAGTTCCGCAGATCACAATGCTGTCTGTTCCGTTTTCACAGTGGAAATCAATCAGTTCATCTAATCTGTCATAATCGATAGATTCATCTTCTTTGAACGGAGTAACGATTGCCACTCCTGCACCTGTAAATATTGCCATATTGCTACCTCTCTTGATTTTTACAAATGCCACGCGGAATCCGCATGGCATTTCTATCTCTACCACAGATTTTTGTACATCTGCTCTACGTCTTCCTGTGTGATTGCACGCTTCGTATTCTGCGGACTTCCGCTGTCCATTGCGTCGTATGCCATTTTCTCGATCACTTCGAAGAATTTCTTTTTGTCGATTCCGAACTCTGCAAGTGTCGGTGTCTCTAATTCCTCTGTCAGTGCTACGACTGCATCCAGGAATTTCTCACTGGCTGCCTGATCAGAATCTTCCGGTGTTGCAACACCGATGGCTCTTCCAAGATCTGCGAATCTGTCATAGGCTCCCTCTAATGCGAAGCTTAAGCACTCTTTCATTAACATTGCATTGGACAGTCCGTGTGCTACATGGAACAGTGCTCCGATCGGACGACTCATGCCGTGGATCAGTGTTACCGATGAGTTGTTGAATGCGATTCCTGCTTCCAGAGCTGCTACAGACATCTGTACTCTTGCTTCTTCATTCTTTCCATCGTGGAATGCCACCGGA
>JBNMJT010000074.1:0-11215 GCA_050873945.1 Dorea sp. | reverse complement strand
GGTATGATACAGAGGATCCTGTGCGAAACAGACGGTTAAGAGTTTCTGTAATCGTGGTAAATCTTCTTCTTGTACTCGATATAAATTATCGCTTTCCATAGTATGTATTAATCTCCTTGTTTTTTTCCGAAACTGTATTGTACCTGACTTGTCTAAAGAAAATAGAAAGCAGGCAGTGATGTAATGAATATATTCACGGTATACAGAGTACTGATTTATTGTAGTTTACTATAATATTACTAATTGATATAGGCAGAAGGCCAATTTGTGGCAGAGTGATCTTCAAATATCAAGTTAGGGTCAAAAAAATTATTTATTAAATGAGTTCAAAACTTCTTCTAACATTGCGGATAGCTTCTGAACAGAGCTGCTCAGATAGCGGATATCATCTTTATAATAAGCTTTCTGTCTGCGCAGGGCTGCTTCCAGACGGCGGATTTCTCCGTCCAGTTCCGGGGATTCTTCTTCCATCCGCTGTTTTAATTTTTGTACGATGCCATAGAGGTTTTCGTGATGCATGATACGTCCGGCGCCCCACATCAGACGATCCTTTGGCTGATGGAGAATGTATTCTGTGAAATGGTAATAGACTTCTTCATCAAAGAGGAATGCATACATATTATTGTCTACACGGTAGAGTGCTTTCAGGGCATCTGTAATATTTTCTTCAGATAAAGCCTGGAGTGCTTTTTCAAGCTGGCGGATGTTTCTGGAAGCTGCTTCCTGCGGGAAAATTACTTCGTCCTGCCAGTTGAGTCGTACGAGATAATCCTGGGCTTTGCGGAAAATTTTTAACAATTCTGATCCGACAGGCTCCCATCTGGAACGGAAAGCAGTGCGGGATGCGGAGTCAGAAAGTGTGGCATAATCGGTATTGATCTGATTGATTTTTTTATAAATATTTTCGGCAGATTTGGTGACGGTCTGTAAGCTGCTAAGCAGGGCAGATTGTTCGGAATCTGCGAATGGAAGAGCGTTTTCCCGGATGCTGTCGGCGACTGCGTTTATGGTGTTGCTGAAATTCAGTGGAGGCAGAATCAGGTTATCAATAGACATTACCAGTTTCAGATAGCATTCATGGTGGAACTGATAAACTGCCTCCTGGTAGACGTCCTGGTTATCATATTGAGAATGATAATAGTTCTGCATAAAAGGTCCGGCGCTGAAGTCGTTGACTGTGGAAGGAATGCCGGCAATAGCCATGGAGAAATCATCAGACCATGTCTCAATAGGAGAGAGGACAGTGATTCCGTCCGGGTAAGCTTCCTTCGGGACAGTCAGACTGTCAGTGAATTGACGGATAAAGTCGGAATATTCGTAAGTGCAACGAATGGCATCCTGAGTATTGTGTGCGTGTGCAGGAAGTTCGAAGTTCAGATTTACAATAACTTTTCCCTGCCAGTCGGGGTGTACGCGGAATACCTGATTATAAGCTCCGGTGGACCAGTCATATTTGGAATCGATAATTCCCCACTCTTCGGCGGCCATGGCGCAGAAGACAAGAGTATGAGCTGGTTTATAACCACCTTTTACAAGTGCGCGGGCGATGCCAAGCATCATGGCAATCGCTGCATTGTCATCCTGAAATCCGTCGAAATAGGAATCGTAGTGAGCGGATAATACGATCATAGAGTCAGTTTCTGTTCCCTGGATCTTACCAACGATATTACTGGCTTTGGTATCCGGGATGACTCTGGAACGGGCGTTAAGTGATACCATT
This sequence comes from Dorea sp., assembly GCA_050873945.1. Classification (GTDB taxonomy): domain Bacteria; phylum Bacillota; class Clostridia; order Lachnospirales; family Lachnospiraceae; genus Dorea_A. Next base: position 9,495 of record JBNMJT010000074.1, on the reverse strand, counting down.
AAAGTCTGTTTACGCAATATAGAAGAATCTGCTTCTGAAGAAGTTTTAGAATGATTCTGATTACCATGTAAAGATTCAGAAGCCATTTGATTATTCTGGTATGTAAAAGCTTTAGTTTGGATTGCGTGTTTTAAAATTTTTGCATCTGCCTGTGACAGGGAGAATGCGGGAGCGAAGTCCGGGCCGGCGATATCCTGAGCGTTGAGAGCAGTTTCGGCAATCTCGCCGTAACCGTTGGCCTGGACTGCAATAAGGGCGGCGGCACCTCGCAGGTAGGCCTGATAAACAGGGAAACTGATCCACCATTCATCACGCTGGTTGATTTCAACCATAACTAATTTACCTTTTACATTTACGCCTTCATAATCGGCGGCGGTTCCTTTTCCGAGATAAACTAATTCATAATCTTGGAAGCCGTCGGTTTCAAAGTTTGTCTGATATCCGCCCATCTGGAAAACATGTTCCAGACCGTCATCATCCGTAAATTTCAAGACAGCTTTCTCAAATTCCCAGCCGTCCAGTGTAAACGTATCCTTGGTTACATCAGTAAGTCCGATTTCTTTCATTTCTTTATATAACATATCACCTGTAGCGGTTTCGGCGGCAGAACCTGCAGTACGATAGCCGAGAACAGGGTTTGTTTTTTCTTTTTCCATGCGTTTGGCAAGCTGATAGGACCAGTCTGTGTCAATGCAGGAGATACAGGAATCTTCAATGTTCAATTTGTTTCGCCTCTTTCCTGACATTATTGTTATAAAAATATTTTAGCATAGCAAGGTAACTTCGACAATCAGGAATTACTATAAGAATGGAGTGAACAATAAGGTAAAAGACAGTAAGATGAAAAATAGCGCAAAACGCTGTGTTATAGTAGCATAAAAAAGCAAATAAGCAAGATAAAATGACAGAATTGTATGTTTTTAAATACAATACGCCTTTGTAATAGAAAATACTGGACAAACAATAAAAAATTAGCGTATACAAATATCGCAAAAATTAAATAACATTTATTGGTTTTGAACCAGTCGTTGTAAGTTCCGCAAGGATTAATAGAGAAACCGGTGTAAATCCGGTACGATCCCGTCACTGTAATAGGGAACTTCGGAATAAAAGATGTCACTGGGCCATGTGAAATGAAAGTGTTGCTGGGAACGAAGTGAACAGTAATGTTAAGGTTGGTCTGGGAAGGCGATTTCGAAGCGATGATCTTAAGTCAGGAGAACTGCTTACAATTGGGATAGAAATGATTCTTACGGTAGATAGGAAGCATAATTTTTTCATGTCATTTTGTGTCCGTATGTATTTATACGGGCTCTTTTTTTGCCTTAAAATCGATTTTTCTGGCGCTGGTTTGATTCACAAAAGATGTAGGAAGGAGATTATTTTGACGAAAAAACAAATCGGGAAAAGATTTCTGCAGATTCTGATCGTCCTGTTTGGTATCAGTTTTCTGACCTTCGGGCTGACATATCTGTCTCCTGGTGATCCGGCCGAGATCATGCTGACAGAGTGCGGTAATCTTCCCACACCAGAACTTCTGGAACAGACGAGACATGAACTGGGTCTGGATCAGCCGTTCCTTGTACAGTATGGAAGCTGGCTGAAAGGTGTACTTACCGGAGATATGGGACAGTCCTATTCCTTTAAAATGCCGGTAGTGCAGAAACTCGTATCCTGTTTCTGGCCAACGCTGAAAATGTCTCTGCTTGCACTGCTTATGATGATCGTGATTTCCATTCCACTGGGAATCCTGGCGGCAGTGTATCAGAACAAATTCCCGGATTACTTTGTAAGAGGAATTACCTTTATCGGGGTGTCTGTACCGAGCTTCTGGCTGGGTCTGATCTTATTGAGTATCTTCGGTGTACAGCTTCGTTGGGTAAATGTAGCAGGAGGAAGCACAGACTTCAAAGCTATGATCCTGCCATCTCTTACGCTGGCGCTTGCCATGTCTGCGAAATATACCAGACAGGTAAGAAGTGCGGTTCTGGAGGAGCTTCATCAGGACTATGTAACAGGTGCACGAATGAGAGGTATTAAAGAGAGCGTGATCCTGTGGAAACATGTTCTTCCGAACGTAATGCTTCCGCTGGTAACTCTGCTTGGACTTTCTCTGGGAAGTCTTCTCGGCGGTACTGCGGTTGTTGAGATCATCTATAACTGGCCTGGAATGGGAAATATGGCAGTCAAAGCAATCTCCTGCCGTGACTATCCTCTGGTTCAGGGATATGTACTGTGGATCGCCATTCTGTATATGTGCATCAATCTGCTTGTGGATCTGTCCTATACTTATCTGGATCCAAGACTTAAGGAGGATAGATAATTGAAGGTAGTGAAAGTATTTAAAGAAAATAAGCAGTTTACCCTCTTTTCGATTCTGGCACTGATCGTAGTCGGCGTGGCTGTGTTTGCCCCACAGATCGCACCGTATGATCCGCTGGATGCAGTTATGCTGGAGTCACTTCAGGCACCAAGCTCTGCGCATCCGTTTGGAACAGATAAGCTGGGACGTGACTTACTGTCACGAGTTATTTTCGGAACCAGAACTTCTCTGGTCATGACATTGTGTCTGGTAGCAGTTATCTTTGTGATCGGTACATTTCTGGGTGTTATCGCCGGATACTTCGGCGGAATCGTAGATGGAGTGATCATGCGTATCGCAGATATGATGATTTCTTTCCCAGGTCTGGTACTCGCAATCGCAATCGCCGGTATGCTGGGACCGAACCTTGTAAATGCCGTTATTTCCATTGCAGCGGTAAGCTGGACAAAATATGCCCGTCTTGCACGAAGCATGGTGTTACGAGTAAAGAAAAACCTCTATATTGAAGCGGCAGTCGTAAACGGAACAAAGACATGGAAGATTCTGCTTGTACATGTTCTCCCGAACATGATTACTCAGATGGTAGTAACAGCCGCAGCAGATATCGGAACCATGATGCTGGAGCTGGCATCTTTATCATTCCTTGGTTTTGGTGCTACAGCGCCGACACCGGAATGGGGACTGATGCTGAACGAGGGAAGAACTTATATGGCAAAAGCGCCATGGCTGATGATCTACCCAGGTATCGCAATCGTTATCTGTGTAGTAGTTTTCAATATGCTTGGTGACAGCATCCGCGATGTTCTTGACCCAAGACAGGAGTAAAAAAGAAGCTGATTGCTGCATTTAAAGTATTTAGAGTGGCAGAAGCTGAAATATAGCTGTCGGTTCAGAAAAAGACGGACAGATATAAACGTATAGAATTGTCTGTAGTTTCCGTACTGAACTACAGATGAAAGGTAAGACAGAATAATATTTGAGAAATACAAAAGAGCAGGACTGATACGAAATAGTTTGCTTTTGTATGAATCATAAAGAACAATGATTAATCACAAAGTGGAAATAAACCCACTTACCTAAATATTCAGGAGGAATCTATGAAAAACACATTATTTAAAAAAGTTTTAGCAGTAGCACTTGCATGTACAATGACATTTTCCATGGCAACAGTAACACACGCAGCAGATGCAAAAGAGATCACGATCGGTGTAACAAGTTTCGCTGATACTCTGGAGCCAACAGAGCAGTATTTCAGCTGGGTTGTTTCCCGTTATGCAATTGGTGAATGCCTGACTAAATTTGATGAGAACGGTGAGATCGTTCCTTGTCTGGCTGAGAGCTGGGAGAACAGTGAAGACGGAAAAACATGGACATTTAAGATCCGTGAGGGTGTAAAATTCTCCAATGGTGATGACATGACACCTGAGATGGTAATGGCATCCATCCAGCGTACAGCTGACAAGAGTGACCGTGTACCGGAGTTCTTTGATCTGGACAGCATGGAAGTAGACGGACAGAACCTGATCTTCCACTTAAACAGAGCAAACGCAAACATGGCAGGAAGCCTTGCAGACCCGTTATTCCTGATCGTTGATACAAACGTAGATGATTCTACATTTGCAATGGAAGGACCGATCTGTACAGGACCTTACGCAGTAGAATCTTTCAGCCCGACAGATTCCTGTGTAGTAGTAAAGAATGAAAACTACTGGGATGGCGAAGTTCCGCTTGACAGAGTAACTCTGAAATGCGTAGACGACCAGACAACACGTTCCATGGCTCTTCAGACAGGCGAAATCGACATCGCATACAACTTAAAGACAGAAAACCTTGTAGAATTTGAAGGAAACGACAACTACGAAATTCAGGAACTTCAGTCCCTGCGTTCTACATATGCATTTATGAACCAGAGCGAAGGCCGCGCACTCAGCGACAAAGCACTCCGTCAGGCACTTCTTCGCGGACTTGACAAACAGACATACTGTGATGTTCTTCTTGAGGGTGGAGCTACAGCTGGTAAAGCACCGGTACCTCCGACACTTGACTTCGGATTTGATGATCTGAATGATGAGAACAGCTATGATCCGGAAGGCGCTAAAGCAATCCTTGACGAAGCCGGATACAAAGATACAGACGGTGATGGATTTGTAGAGACACCGGACGGAGATCCGCTGACACTTGATTTCGTTATCTATACAAGCCGTGCAGAGCTTGGTGTTTACGCACAGGCAGCACAGGCAAGCCTGAAAGAAATTGGTATCAATGTAAACCTGAACACAGTAAGTTATGAGACACTTCTTGACATGAGAGATTCTGGTCAGTATGATCTTCTGATCTGGAACGTACTTGTTGCAAACACAGGTGACCCGGAGAACTACTTAAGAGAAAACTGGTACAGCACATCTGCAAACAATACAGCAGGTTACAACAATCCTGAAGTAGATGAACTTCTCGATGAACTGGCAGGAACTTTTGACGAAGAAGGAAGAAAAGACCTGATCATCAAGATCCAGCAGGATATTATGGATGATGCAGCAACTGTATTCTTCGGATATGAGACAACTTATCTGTTCTCCAACAAGAGAGTAACAGGTGTGAAGATGTATCCAATGGACTACTACTGGCTGACAAAAGACATCACACTTGCTGAGTAATTAGTAGTAATATTGTCTCGTTGTTAATGAAATTGCTTCAGTTATTTCTGCATATAAACAGATTACAAATCGCAGAACAGATATAGCTGATAAGCATAACAACAAGTAAGAAGGAGCGTTAATATATGCTTGAAATAAAGGACCTCTCCGTCCAGTATGGAAAGCAGGCACCTACGATCGAACATTTCAACCTGAACATGAAAAAGGGAGAGATCATCAGTGTAGTAGGTGAGAGTGGAAGTGGAAAGACCACTGTTATCAGAGCTGTCCTCGGTGCATTAGCCGGGGGCGGTAAAGTAACACAGGGAGATATCCTCTTCAACGGAAAATCCATGCTGACTAATACCAAGGATGAATGGAGACAGTTAAGAGGTACACGTATATCTATGATTTTCCAGGACTGCGGCGGAACGCTGAATCCGATCCGTAAGATTGGAAGCCAGTTCGTGGAATATATCTGTACTCATTCAAAAGTGTCAAAAGCAGATGCCTGGAAAAAGGGCGTAAGTATGCTGGAAAAGATGCGTCTTCCGGAAGCAGAGAATATCATGAACAGCTATCCTCATCAGCTTTCCGGTGGTATGCGCCAGCGTGTTGGTATTGCCATGGCAATGACTTTCAACCCGGAACTGCTTCTGGCAGATGAGCCGACCAGTGCGCTGGACGTTACCACACAGGCACAGATCGTCCGTCAGATGATGGAGCTGCGTGATGATTTTCACACCAGCATTATCATCGTAACCCACAACATTGGTGTAGCTGCTTATATGGCTGACCAGCTGATCGTTATGCAGCATGGCAAGGTTGTGGATCAGGGAACCAGGGATGAGGTTATGAATCATCCGACAAGTGACTATACAAAGAAGCTTCTGGCAGCAGTGCCGGAAATGGAGGGCCGTCGTTTGGTTTAAGGAATCAGATATTGTACTCAGTGCAAAACATATCGTAAAACAGTTTCCGGCTTCCCATGGACGGACACTGACCGCCTGCAATGACATTAATCTTAATGTCTATAAAGGCAAAACATTAGGAATCGTAGGAGAGAGTGGCTGCGGTAAATCTACTTTCGTAAGAATGGTCATCTCTCTTGACAAACCTACAAGCGGCGAGATTCTGTATCATGGAAAAAATCTTGCAGACCTTTCCAAAAAGGAAACCTGGCTGAACCGCCAGAACATGCAGATGGTTTTCCAGGATCCGCTGGCATCCTTTGACCCGAAGAAGAAAATCGTAGATATTCTGACAGAGCCGCTGATTAATTTTGGCAAAATAAAGAGAAGTGAAAAAGAAGCCAAGGCAAGAGAACTGCTTGAGATGGTTGAACTGCCGAGTGACTTCGTAGATCGTTATCCGCACAACATGAGTGGTGGACAGAGACAGAGAATCAGTATTGCAAGAGCACTTTCGCTGGAACCGGAGATTCTGGTATGTGATGAGGCAACTTCTGCACTGGACGTTTCCGTACAGGAATCTGTTATCGAACTTCTGGTACGTCTTCAGAAAGAGAAGAATATCAGTATGCTTTTCATCTGCCATGACCTGGCGCTGATCCGTTCTTTTGCTCATCAGATCGCAGTTATGTATCTGGGAAATATCGTCGAGGTTATTCCGGGTGAGGATGTTACAGAGCATGCAGTGCATCCGTATACACAGGCACTTCTTGGCGCACAGTTTTCTATTCATATGGATCCGAATCAGAAGATCCAGAGTATCGAGAGTGAAGCACCAAGTCCTCTGGATGTACCGAAAGGATGCCCTTTCCAGAACCGCTGCGAGCACTGCACAGAAAAGTGTAAGGCTGAAATGCCGAAGCTTATAGAAATCGCTCCGGGACATGAAGCTGCGTGCTTTTATGTACAGGATAAGATAGCAGGCAGAGCGTGATACAGCTACATGTGTTGCAAAAGTATGCAAAAGCCTGCTTGAATAAAAGAGCAAAAGAAATGAGGGAATGTGTAATGAAAAGAAAAATTCTCAGTCTGATGTTAAGTGCAACCCTCGTACTGGGAGCACAGACTCCTGTAATGGCGGCTGCTGAAAAATATGCAGATGGAGAAGCACATACCATTGGCGTTGTCGTATATGATCCGGATGCTTCTGAGATGGAAATGTTTGCGGATTATTATCGTGATTATATTCAGGCTGGCTTTCCGGTAAATTTCATTTTTTCCGGAAAGACTACCAGTGCTGAGGAAGAGATACAGTTTATTGATGCCATGAAAGAGCAGGGCGCAGAAGGAATCATTTCCTTTGGCGGATTTGCAGATGGCCTTCAGGATATTATCAAAACCTGTGAGAAGGATGAATTGTATTATGCACTTGGTTCTAATACCATCAGTGATGAAAATTACGAGGCTGTAAAAGACAACCCATGGTATATGGGAAGTGTAGGACCGGATCTGAAAGATGTATACCAGAGCGGCTGTGACATGGCAGAATATTTCCTGGACAAAGGAGCGAAGAACTTCGTGATCATGTCCGGTGGTGCATCATCAGGAAACCGCCTGCATCAGGTAAGAACCTGGGGAATGCTTAATACACTGCAGGAGAAAGCAGGGCTGGTTCTGGATGAAGAAGCAGAAACTCTTTCTGCGACAGGTGAGGTTACGAAGCTTTCCAGTGAAGATGATTCTGTGCAGGTTACAATCTGCCCGGGATATACAGAAATGGATGGACCGGGACTTGATAATCTGAGTACTGCATTTGCAGATGGAAATTGTGACGCACTGATGAGTGCTTTCCATGTTTCTACTTATCTTGACAAGATCGCAGACAAGGAAAAGGAACAGGACAGTAACATCATGGTAGGTGCGATCGACAGTTTCACAGATGATAACTTTGAACTTTTCAAAGAGAAGGATATGTTTGGAAATCCACCTGTTGATTATGTACAGGGTAAATATGCATCTTTGGCAGGTCCGGCATTTGCCATGATCTACAATGCTATTACAGGAAATCCGGATGCAGTAAAAGAGAACGGACAGGCAGCACGTCTGTATCAGGGATTCTGGACTGCAACAACACAGAAAGAATATACAGAACTGTATGGATATGCGACAGGAATTTATGAGAACGCATATAGCTGTGATGATCTTCAGGGTGTGATCAAAGTGTTTACAGAAGATACCACACCGGAGAAGTTTAAAGAACTGACAGAGAGCTATACAGTAGAGGATGCCAAGGCACGAATCTTTGGTGAGGAATAAGAATTGGAAAATTTATTACGATTGAGTTTAAGAAAGTAATAAATTGTTGATATTAACATGGAAAACAGGGAGTCAATACATAAGGTATTCGCTCCCTGTTTGAAAATATGAAAGTTTTATATAACTAACTATAATTCAGAGGTAGAGGAGAATATAGAATGCGAACATTGCGAGTGGCGGACCTGGAGGCAAAGCCAGGTGAAAAGGTGTCCGGATTTGTGCATATTATAGGAGCTGATTTCGGAATTCCGGTAACACTTATCTGTGGAGAAAAAGAAGGGGAAACAGTTCTGATTTCCGGAGGAGTACATAATGCGGAATACGTGGGTATTCAGGCTGCTATGCAGTTGGCGGATGATCTGGATCCGAAAAAGATTGCCGGAAATATCATTGTGATCCGTCTGATGAACCGGACTGGTTTTGAGCATCGTACCATGAGTCTGACCTATGAGGATGGAAAAAACTTAAACAGAGTTTTTCCGGGAAACCCGAATGGTACACTCAGCGATAGAATTGCCTATACGGTCGTGACAGAATTTTTCCCGAAGGCAGACTATTATGTGGATCTGCATTGCGGAGATGGATTTGAAGGACCGGTATCTTATGTGTACTGCACAGGGGCAGCAGCTCCGGAAGTGGCGGCAAAGAGTCGTGAGATGGCAGAAATTGCACATGTGGATTATCTGGTAACTTCTATGTACGGCACAGGCGGAGCTTATAATTATGCCGGAAGCATGGGTATTCCAAGTATTCTGTTGGAGCGTGGACATAGCTCCCGTTGGTGTGAGGATCTGGTTGCGGAGGATGTTCATGATGTCAAAAATATCCTCAGACATCTGGGAGTTCTTCGCGGCAAATCCCACACACATGGAAAACCTCCTGTAGAAGTAAGTCCAGTGATTTATGAAGATGCCCCGGTATCCGGCTGCTGGTATCCTGCAAAACAGCCGGGAGAGACATTTAAGGAGGGTGAAGTTCTGGGAAGAATCTGTGATTATTTCGGACGTGAATTATTTGTCTACAGAGCTAAAATGGGCGGCATTATTCTTTACCAGACTATCAGTCTGTGCATTATGAAGGACACTCCGATGGTATCTTATGGAACATGGGATGAAGATACGCAGGGGAAAATTGAGGTTGAGTGTGAAGTCTGCGGGAACAAAGAACATAAGCATGGACACTATCATAAACATAAGCATGAACATGACAAACTGCATAAACATTATGCAGTGGAATCTGTGGATGAGAAATAGTAAAAGTAAAATTAGATTTTGAGTAGAAAAGCAAAATACGGCTAAGCCATATCTTTTGT
>JBNMJT010000073.1:0-11352 GCA_050873945.1 Dorea sp. | reverse complement strand
GGTGTACATATCAAATTTATCAACCTGTCCGGTGGAGTAGGTATCCCTTACAAACAAGATCAGGAGCCAAATGATATCCGTGCGATCGGTGACGGTGTACGCCGCGTATACGAAGAAGTGCTGGTACCTGCAGGAATGGGAGATGTTGCAATCTATACAGAGATGGGACGCTTCATGATGGGACCTTACGGATGCCTGGTTACAACAGCCATTCATGAGAAACATACACACAAAGAATACATTGGTGTAGATGCCTGCGCAGTTAACCTTATGCGTCCGGCAATGTATGGAGCTTATCATCATATTACCGTAATGGGCAAAGAAGATGCGCCTTGCGATCACAAATATGATGTAACAGGATCTCTGTGTGAAAATAACGATAAATTTGCAATTGACCGTATGCTTCCGAAGATTGATATGGGAGATGTGCTGGTAATCCATGATACAGGAGCACATGGATTCTCTATGGGATATAATTATAACGGAAAATTAAAATCTGCAGAAGTGCTTCTGAAAGAAGACGGATCTACACAACTGATCAGAAGAGCAGAAACACCGGCGGATTATTTTGCTACATTTGACTGCTTTGATATCGGAAAAAAACTGATTGAAAAATAGTTGTTTAAAAAACAGGGTTTAGATATAATGATAGTATCCATTTGATTAGAAAATGGATGCTATCATTTTTTATGAGGAGGATAAAAATATGAAAAAACAAGGTGTACTGGCGTTAGTGCTGACAGGAGTGATGTTACTGTTGTGTGGATGTGGAGGCATGACAACGGACGATGCCAAGGAATATGTACAGGCCACATTGGATTGCGGCTATAAGGCAGAGGTTAAGAAGTATGCCGAAATAACAGATACAACAGAAAAAGAAGCAAAAAAAGAATACGAGACGAATCTTGATACGATTATGAAGGAAGCCGGCTTTGATGATACCGGGGTATCGGATGAGTTGAAGGAAAATTATCGTTCAATGTTTGAGAAAATGTTGAAGACTGCAAATTATAAAGTAAAAGAGGCAAAAGAAACAGATGATGATACATTTACAGTAACTGTTGAGGTGCGTCCGTTTACGGCATTTTCTACTGTCTCAGACGAACTTGATCAATGGGTAACAGATACCTATTCAAATGTAGAAACCGTTCCGTCAGATGAGGAACTGAATGAGGCAATTATGCAGAAGATGTACGAAATTATGGATGCAAAACTTGGAGATCCGACTTATGGCGATAAGACGACAAAAGAAGTTCATGTAAAGGTAAATAAAGATGGTGCATATTATATTCCAAATGACGATCTTACGGCAGTAGATGATGCGTTGTTCCCGCAGAATCAGCTTTAGGTGCCGGTAAATAAAATAAGTATTAAAAACTACTTACAACACAGGTTTTGGGGATTGACATCTCCGGAACCTGTGTTGTATTATATATGAAAATAATTGAATGACAATCTGTTATTCAGTCTTTTTAAATATCAGATAAATGATCGAAAGGCAGGTCATGCTTCTCATATGACGTTGCCAGACAACCCATTTATAATCTATCAAAAATGAAATATGGAAATAATCTGACAGACTTAACGTTGTTTTAGACATGGAAAGGAGGAATTTGCAACGGTCGGATTAGTATAAACAAAAAAAGAAAGAGAGGAATTATATGACGAGGATTCAAAAAGGTAAGAAAACAATGGCGTCAGTACTGGCAGGGCTTTTGTTGTGCCAGGTGTCTATATTTGGTGTGTCGCAGACCAGCGTGAATGCGGAAAATCCGACGAGAAAGATATGCTTTGAAGTTGTAGGAGAAGGTTCCGTATCGATAACAGATGTGGAGGATCGCGTGAAAGATGTCCAATCAGGCAGCGAAATAGCGGTGCCTGACGGAATGTGTATACGTGTGCAGGCAGATGCAAAAGAAGATGCCAGAATTCGTATGCAGATACTGGATAAAGAAGGCAGGTACGAGCTGGAAGATGCTTCGGTGGTACAGGAGAACAGTTACTGGCGTGATATTACGGCTATGGGAATGGATAAGAAAATAGTCATAACATTTGGAGAGACGGCCGGAAGAATTGATTTGCAGTCGGGAAGAACGATACAGACACGGGGAAGTCAGCAAAAGCCGGAAGTCGGGGATGTATTTACCGGAAATTGCGTGGTAACGGCTGTGAACGGTGGAAATGGTCATACGGTTCATGGCGTGACGGTTGGTGGTTTTACAGGGATTCTTGCGGGTGTTACTGCAAGTGGAGGATGTGCAGACCATACAGCTGCAGCACCATATGCAGGGCAGGAGTGTACTTATAAATACACAATAACTGCAGTGAATAAAGCAACAGGGGAAGTTGTAGGGAATTTATATTGTACAAGCGTGACAGGTGCAACCGATGGTGTAACAAAAGACAGTGAGGGAAGACTGATCGGATATCAGAGAATCAATGGGACGGTTACCATACACCGCAGTTACAGTGGCTATGCAAAGTTAAAAAAAGGAAAAACATTGACAACGCTTACGAACGGTAATACGGAATATTCGCTGGAAGGTGCCGTCTACGGAGTCTATTCGGATCGGGGTGCGACAAAAGAAAGCGCTGTATTTACAACAGATAAAAGCGGACAGTCTAATACAGTTGAATTAGAAGAAGGTACGTATTATGTGAAAGAAAAGAAAGCGCCAAAAGGATATAAACTGGACGAGACGATATATCCTGTTACGGTTACATCCGGCCAGACATCAGAAGTAAATGTAAAAGATGTACCGGTATATTCGGATATGGAGCTCATACTGGATAAAATCGATCAGGAAAGCAGAGAAGGAAAAGCACTTGGTGCCGGAAGTCTGGAAGGTGCAGAATTTACAGTGCGTTTTTATGCGGGGGCATATACGCAGGATTCTCTGCCTGAAAAGCCTTCGAAGATATGGGTTTTAAGTACGAAAAAGGAAAATGATATCTGCAGAAGTAAATTGGGGAAAGACTATCAGATATCCGGTGATGATTTTTATTATGCAGAAAATGAAAAACACCCGGTGCTTCCGCTTGGGACGATCAGCATTGAAGAAACCAAAGCGCCAAAAGGATATTTGCTGGAACAGGCTTATATAGAAGGAGAGAACGGAAAAGTTACAGGTAATTATTATCTGACACGGATTCTGCAGAATGGCAATCAGGCAAATGTACAGGGTGGTAACCAGTATAAAATGGCAGATCGTATATGCAGAGGAGACATAGAATTTCAGAAAAAAGATGAAGAAACACAGTCTGCGATGGCGGGAATTCCGTTCCAGATCACGTCAGTAACAACCGGTGAATGCCACCGGATCATGACGGATGAAAACGGATATTTTTCATCTGCATCTGATTACACGAAACACAGCAAAGATACTAATACCGGACAGGCAGAAAGCGGTGTATGGTTCGGAATAAACAGTAAAGGAGAAAACGTAGAAGTAAATGATGCATATGGTGCATTTCCATATGATACGTATTTACTGGAAGAATTGAGATGTGAAGAAAATGTAGACAAAGCCTTGTATAAAGGAACATTTCGGATTTCCAGAGACCGGTATATTGTCGACCTGGGAACCATACTTAATCCTGATCTTACAATTGCAACATCGGCAAAAGATGAAGCGACCGGAACACATTATGCAAATGCAGATAAAGATGTGACAGTAATTGATACAGTTACTTATACAGGTTTAAAAAAGGGACAGGAATATATCATGAAAGGAATGCTGATGGACAGGGAAACAGGAGAACCAATTCTGGACGAAAAAGGGAAAAAAGTAACTGCTTCTCAGAAGTTTAAACCGAAGACGGCAGAAGGAAGTGTGGAGGTGGAATTTAACTTTAATGGAAGTCTTCTGGCCGGAAAAAGTGTTACAGTATTTGAAGAATGCATGCAGAACAATGAAGTGATAGCAGTGCATAAAGATCTGGAAGATACGAATCAGATGATTCATTTCCCTGAATTAAAAACGTCTGTAAAAGATCAATTGACGGGGATGAAGCTTGCAAAAGCTGAGAAAGATATGGTACTCATAGATATCGTGGAATATCATAATCTGAAAAAAGGAAAAAAATATAAGATTACCGGAACATTAATGGATAAGGAAACCGGAAAAGAAGTAAGAACTACCTCCGGCGAAAAGGTGACATCAACTGTGGAATTTATTGCGGAAGAAAAAGATGGAACAGTGGAAGTAGAATTTGCATTTGATGGCAGAAATCTTGAAGGCAAGACACTGGTTGCGTTTGAAAAGCTGTATTATGGTGAAAAATTATATGCCGTACATGCGGATCTGGAAGATGAAGATCAGACAATCTATGTGCCGTCAGTCGGAACAACAGCTTCTGACAAAGACACTGGAACACATCATGCATTTGCCGGAGAAAATGTAGAACTTACAGATACTGTAGAATATAGAAATCTGCTGCCGGGCGAGACCTATACATTACACGGAATTGTGGTAGAAAAAGAGACAGAAGATCCGTTGTGTGATGAAAAACAGCTGGAATTTATTCCGGAAAAGGCAGATGGCAGCATTGAAATCGCATTTGAGATCAAGGGAACTGATCTGGCAGGAAAAACAGCAGTTGTATATGAAGAAATCAAAATAGATGGCAAAAGTATTGCAGAACATAAAGATCTGGAAGCGAAAGAGCAAAGTATCTATTTCCCGAAGATTGGTACAAAAGCGATGGATAAAAAATCAAAGACACAGGAGGGAGAGGCCGGAGAGAAGCAGGCAATTATAGACAAGGTATCTTATGAGAATCTGCTGCCTGGTGAAACCTATATATTAAAAGGCGTTTTGATGAATAAAACAGATGAAAAAGAAGTAATGGATAAAAATAACAGAAAGATTACAGGCAGAACAACATTTACGCCGGAAGAACCAACAGGAACAGTTGAAATGACATTTGAACTGGATGCGCGGGAACTGGATGGAAAATCGGTTGTAGTATTTGAAACTCTGTATGATGAAGAAGAGCATCTGATTGCGGATGAATCCGATATAGATAACGCAGACCAGACAATCACATATAAAAAGATTGAAACGCCGCCGGTTTCGGAAAAAATCAGTTCGCAAAAAACAAAACCAACAGCATCTATCCGAAAATCGCCAAAAACAGGGGTGGAAAATCATACGTTCTTGTGGCTGCTGACGATTGGATCACTTGGAACAGCAGTGGTAGCAGGAATTGTAATCTATAAGAGAAAAAAGAATACCGAAAAATAACAAAATCTATAAAAACGCATATGATATAGCACAAAAGTGAAAGCCTGCAAATGAGAACAGGAAGTAGATAAATACACTCTTAACAATCTGGGAAGGAAGGTCAGATGAAATGAAAGATTGGAAGAAGTGGGCAAAGTGTGCCGGAAGCAGGGCGGTCAAGACGATCGCGCAGACAGCAATAGCAACAATTGGAACGGCGACGGCACTTGGCCAGATAAATATTAAATTAGTCATTTCGGCTTCGGTTCTTGCAGGAATTTTATCCCTGCTGACAAGTATTGCCGGTTTGCCGGAATGTAATTCGGAAGGCAGGTAAAAGAATGGCTGTATATAATGTGCATGGCGGTCACAACAAAATCGTGCCCGGAGCGGCAGGATATCTGGATGAGCTGACAGAAGACAGAAAGATTACGGCAGGAGTTCTTTCTTTGTTAAAAGAACAGGGACATACGGTTTATGATTGTTCGGATAATAGCGGGAGAACAGCCGGGATGAATCTGTCTAATATTGTAGCAAAATGTAACGCACACGCTGCTGCGATGGATATTTCCATTCATCTGAATGCTGCGAAAAAAGATTCGGGAGACGGCAGGACAAAAGGGGTCGAAGTATTTGTATACAGTAAAAATTCCAAGGCATATACTGCTGCAGAAAGAGTATGCAGGAAGATAGCAGCACTTGGATTTACAAACCGGGGAGTGAAAACCAGTACCAGTTTATATGTGCTGAAGCATACACATTCACCGGCTATGTTGATTGAAGTTGCATTTGTAGACGATAAAGATGATGCGGATCTGTATCGAAAGGTTGGGGTGAATGCGATATGTAAGGCAATTGCAGAAGGAATATTGGACCGGACGATTACGTCGGGTGTGCCGGCACAGAATCCAAAACAGGCATCCTTGCCGGTGCCCGCATCTGCTTCCCGTCCGGCAGCTGCATCGGGTGAGACGACCGGATATAAGGCAGGAGTACTATATACCTTAAAGGCGGATGCGCTCAGGGTACGTACAGGCGCCGGAACGAACTTCAGAGCCAAGACATATCAGGAGCTTTCGGCAAATGCCAGAAAACATGCTTATGCGAATGGTACGCTTAAGAATGGTACGAAGGTTACCTGCCAGTCGGTAAGGACTGTGAATGGAAATGTCTGGATGAAGATTCCGTCGGGATGGATCGCTGCGAGGTATGATGGGAAAAAGTATGTGGGATAGATTTTGCCATTTTTTGTTCCATGAATGTCCCATAGAAGTATTTTGAGCAAAAGAAAATGCCGGAAACCCTTGAGTTTCCGGCATTTTTTCGATTAAGTTCAATGCGGATAGTGGGACTTGAACCCACACGAAGTCACCTCCGCAAGATTTTGAGTCTTGTGCGTCTGCCATTCCGCCATATCCGCATACGTGTTGTTCACACAACAAAATAAATTATAACTATAAATGTACAGTATGTCAATCCTTTTTTCTAAAAAAGAAAAAGGAGAATGCAACCGGCATGGAAAGAACTGCCGGAACAAAAAATTAACCTTTTAAAAACCACCAAATTGGTGTATAGTAAGATAGTGATTTTATAAGAAAATGAACTATTTAGGTGGAGAGACAAAATGAGCAGTAAAATTGTTCTGATTGACGGCCACAGTATTTTGAACCGCGCCTTTTATGGCTTGCCGGATCTGACGAATGCAGAAGGCCTTCATACAAATGCAATATATGGATTTCTGACGATTATGTTTAAGCTTCTGGAAGAAGAAAAACCAGAATATCTGACGGTGGCATTCGATGTTCATGCCCCAACTTTCAGACACAAAATGTATGCAGAATATAAAGGAACCAGAAAGCCGATGGCAGATGAGTTAAGGCAGCAGGTTCCCGTAATCAAAGAAGTGCTTCATGCCATGGGAGTTAAGACGATCGAGTGCGCCGGTCTGGAGGCCGATGATCTGATTGGTACACTTTCTAAGCGTTGCGAGAACGAAGGCATGGAAGTTGTGGTCATTTCCGGAGACCGTGATCTGTTACAGCTTGCGACAGAGCATGTAAAGATCCGGATTCCTAAGACAAAGCAGGGCAAGACGGAAATCGAAGATTATTATGCAGAAGATGTTCTGGAACGCTATCAGGTGACACCAAAAGAATTCATCGATCTGAAAGCGTTATGGGTGATGCGGCAGATAATATTCCTGGCGTTCCGAGTATCGGAGAAAAGACGGCGACAAAGATCATTACGCAGTATCATTCGATAGAGGAAGCACAT
The DNA here is from genome assembly GCA_050873945.1 of Dorea sp. Classification (GTDB taxonomy): domain Bacteria; phylum Bacillota; class Clostridia; order Lachnospirales; family Lachnospiraceae; genus Dorea_A. The sequence goes on along the minus strand of JBNMJT010000073.1, from coordinate 3,853 downwards.
GAACACGTAGAAGAGCTGAAACCTCCGAGAGCATCGAAGGCATTGAATGAGCACTGGGATCTCGCAGTACTCAGTAAAGAATTGGCAACGATTAATGTAGAAGCGGATTTCCCGTATGAACTTTCAGAGGCGAAACTTGGTAATCTATATACGGAAGAGGCATATATCTTTTTCCAGAAACTAGAGTTTAAAAATCTACTTTCCAGATTCGATGTTTCGGCACCGGCAAATAAGATTGAGGATGGGTTTAAGACCATTAATTCCAAAGCAGAAGCGGAAGCGATTCTCGCAAAGGCAGAAAAGGCGCAGACAACAGGTACAGTGATTTTTAAAGATCTGGAAAATGTATTGCCATTATTTGCAGATCAGGCCGGACTCGGAGGTATCGGGCTTTGCTTTTCAAATGAGGAAAGCTTTTGCATCAAAGTCGGAAAAGATATTACGGGAGAATGGCTTCTGGAAAAGCTTGCAGATGTGGCAGAAACAACGCAGACATTTTCAATGTTTCATCTGAAAGAATCAATGGAACAGATTAAGATCCGGAAACCGGAAAAGTGTTTTGATGTTGGTGTGGCTGCATATCTGCTGAATCCACTTAAGAATAATTATACATGGGAAGATGTTGCGAGAGAACATCTGGACCTGATGATCGATGAGAAAATCGAACAGGATATGAAAGCCTGCTATGAAGCGTATGTGAATTATGCTTCGGTAGAAGTTCTGCAAAAGAAATTACAGGATACAGAGATGGATACATTGTTCCGGGAGATTGAGATGCCTCTGGTATTTACATTATTTGATATGGAACAGAATGGAATTCGTGTAGAAGCAGGTGCGTTGAAACAGTACGGGGATCAGCTTGCGGGCAAGATCACGGAACTGGAAAAAGAGATTTATGAAGCAGCAGGCGAGACATTTAATATTAATTCTCCAAAACAGCTTGGAGTTGTATTATTTGAAAATATGAAACTTCCGGGCGGACGTAAGACGAAGACGGGATATTCCACGGCAGCAGACGTTCTTGAAAAGCTTGCACCGGAACATCCGGTGGTTGCAAAGATTCTGGAATACAGGCAGTATACAAAACTAAAGTCCACATATGCGGACGGGCTGGCGAATTACATTCAGGATGACGGAAGAATTCATGGAAAGTTCAATCAGACGATCACGGCAACCGGAAGAATCAGCAGTACCGAACCGAATCTCCAGAACATTCCGGTGCGGATGGAGCTTGGACGTCTGATCCGTAAAGTATTCATTCCGGAAGACGGATACCGATTCGTGGATGCCGATTATTCACAGATTGAACTTCGTGTACTGGCACATTGTTCCGGAGACGAGCATCTGATTCAGGCATACAAAGAGCAGAGCGATATTCACCGAATTACAGCGTCACAGGTATTTCATATACCATTTGATGAAGTAACTCCGCAGCAGAGACGGAATGCAAAAGCCGTAAACTTTGGTATTGTATATGGAATCAGTTCGTTTGGACTGAGCCAGGACTTAAGTATTACACGAAAAGAAGCCGCAAAATATATTGATGATTATTTTGCGACCTATCCGGGAATCAAGACATTTCTGGATCATGCAGTGACACATGCTAAAGAAGAAGGGTATGTGGTAACACTGTTCGGAAGAAGACGACCGGTTCCGGAACTTTCTTCCAGCAATTTCATGCAGCGTTCATTCGGTGAACGTGTGGCAATGAATTCGCCGATTCAGGGAGCAGCGGCTGACATCATTAAGATTGCGATGATCCGGGTGAATCAGAGACTGAAAGACCAGAAGATGAAGTCAAGACTTGTCTTACAGGTACACGATGAACTTCTGATCGAGGCATACGAGCCGGAACTGGACGAAGTTCAGAAAATTTTGAAAGAAGAGATGGAACACGCGGCAGAGTTGAAAGTGCCGCTTGAAATAGACATGCATACAGGAGACAACTGGTACGAAGCAAAATAAGAGGTGTGAAAGATGAAGATTATAGGAATTACCGGAGGAGTAGGCGCAGGAAAGACACAGATTCTGGAGTATCTGAACAATAAATACGGTGCGACTATTTGTATGGCAGATGAAGTGGGAAAGAAACTGCAGAAAAAAGGAACAGAATGCTTTGATGAAATCGTTGCACATTTTGGTGAAGAGATTCTGGACGAAAAAGGAGAGTTAGACCGTGCAAAGCTTTCAGACATCGTGTTTGCCGACAGGGTTGAGCTTTCTGTATTAAATGGAATTGTACATCCAAGAGTAAAAGAAGAAATCCAGAAAAAGATTGCAAGAGAAGAACGCAAAAGCACGAATCTGATGCTGATCGAAGGAGCACTTCTGATCGAAGATCATTATGAGGAAATCTGTGATGAGCTCTGGTATGTATATGTAGAAGATTCTATCCGCAGAAAACGTCTGAAATATGCAAGGGGATATGAGGACAGCAAAGTGGATCAGATTTTTGAGGCACAGCTTCCGAAGGATCTGTTCATGCGTCACTGCGACCGTGTGATCGATAACAGCGGACAGTTCGAAGAGACAAAGATCCAGCTGAATAAGATCGTGGAAGACTTATAGAAAGGCAGATAATATTTAATATGAGATTATGCAGCATTGCAAGTGGGAGCAGTGGAAACTGTATCTATGTAGGAGATGATCAGACACATCTTCTGGTTGATACCGGCATCAGCAAAAAGCGGATTGAAGAAGGACTGGCAGAACTGGAGATCAAAGGAGACGAACTGGAGGGTATCCTGATCACACATGAACATGTGGACCATATCCAGGGACTTGGCGTGTTCAGCCGAAAATATGAGATTCCGATCTATGCAACGCCCGGAACGATTGAAGGAATCCGCAATTATAAAAAGCTTGGAAAGCTTCCGGACGGACTTCTGCATGAGGTAGAAGTAGATCATCCATTTTCGCTGGGAACACTGAATATTGATCCATTTGCCATCTCTCATGATGCAAATGAACCATCCGGCTACCGGATTGATAATGGTAAAAAGGCGGTTGCGGTTGCAACAGACCTTGGAATATATGATGATTATACCGTGGAACATCTGAAAGATCTGAATGCGGTCGTTCTGGAAGCAAACCATGACATACATATGTTGGAAGTAGGACCATATCCATATCCGCTAAAGCGAAGAGTTATGGGAGACAAAGGTCATCTATCTAATGAATTGTCGGGAAAGCTTCTTTGCGATATATTACATGATGACCTGCAGTATGTAGTTCTTGGACATCTGAGCAAAGAGAACAATTACGAAGAACTGGCATACGAGACGGTCAAACTGGAGATCAGCATCGGCGATAATCCTTATAAAGGAGATGACATTCCGATGATGGTAGCCAAACGAGATCAGGTATCTGATATCATTACATTATAAGAAGAAAAGCAAAATGTAAGAAACGATGTGGAAGACAACAGGAGGAAAACAAATCATGAAGAAATGTGTAATTACAGTTGTAGGAAAAGACACCGTAGGTATTACTGCGAAAGTTTGTGTGTACCTTGCAGAGGCTAATATCAATATCCTTGATATTTCACAGACTATCGTAGATGGATACTTTAATATGATGATGATTGTTGACGTGACAAATTGCAGCAAAGAAGTAGCTGTAGTTTCGAAAGAACTGGAAGAAGTCGGAACTTCTATTGGTGTTGCCATTCACTGCCAGAGAGAAGAAATATTCGAAAAAATGCACAGATTATAGGCAGAATCAAAGAATTATCACTGAAAGGCAGGAAAAGACACATGATAAACAGATATGAAGTATATGAGACAAATCAGATGATTGCAGAGGAGAATCTGGATGTACGTACGATCACTCTTGGAATCAGCCTGTTGGATTG
>JBNMJT010000072.1:0-11789 GCA_050873945.1 Dorea sp. | reverse complement strand
GTTTCTAACCTTTATTCCGGTCCGGGTAGCCGGTCTGATGAACTAAATAGCAACTATCACTTCCGTCACCAGCTTTGCGAAATCTTTCGCCACGCGGTCCGCTGTCTCCTGAACTTCGGCGTGATTCAGTTTTGCATTGCTGACACCTGCCGCCATATTCGTAATGCAGGAGATTCCACACACTTCCATTCCCATATGTCTTGCAGCCATGGCTTCGCAGGCGGTACTCATACCGACTGCATCTGCGCCCCAGCTTCTGACCATGCGGATCTCTGCCGGGGTCTCGTAGTTTGGCCCAGTCAGCTGCACGTATACACCTTCCTGAAGTGGTATTCCACAGTCTTTGGCACTTTTACGGATGATATCCTGCAGTTTTTTACTGTATACTTCACTCATATCCGGGAATCTGGTTCCGAGTTCTTCTATATTCGGTCCGATCAGCGGACTTGGTACTGCTGTCGTGATGTGATCTGTGATCAGCATAAAGTCACCCGGTCTAAATGATGGATTGACTCCGCCTGCCGCATTGGTCAGAAGAATCTTCTTTGCTCCCATCATCCCCATCAGTCTGGTCGGGAGTACAACATCCTGCATGGAGTACCCTTCATAATAATGCACTCTTCCCTGCATCAGTACGACCGGGACATCTTTCACATATCCAAACACAAACTGTCCTTTGTGTCCCTGAACGGTCGATACCGGGAAGCCTTCAATCTCTGTATATTTTACAATCTTTTCTATCTGGATCTTCTCGGCATAATCTCCGAGACCTGATCCTAAGATGACTGCTTTTTCTGGTTTAAAATCGGTCTTTTCTCTTATACTCTTTAAGCATTTCTCCAATTTCTCATACATAACGCAACATCCTTTCTTTCACCGCATCATCTGCAAATGCCACATCCACTGCGTTCCTCATCATAAGATGAATCTCTTCATCAGTGATTTCGTAATTCTTCTGGATGAATTCCAGTTCTTTTGTCAGTGTCGTATTGCTGACTGTACGGTTATCGGTATTTACTGTTACCTTTAATCCGGCAGTCAGGAACTCCCGCATCGGATAGTCTTTTGTACTTTCCACTGCTTTGGTCTGCAGATTACTGATCGGACACATCTCGATACCGATACCCTTTTTCTGCAATTCTTTCTGCACATCTGCATGTCCCCTCATTGCGATTCCATGTCCGATTCTTCCGGCTCCGGCTTCCACAGAATCAAGAATATTCTGTACACTTCCGCATTCACCGGCGTGTAAGGTAAATGGCATGCCAAGTGCTTTCGTCTTTTTGAACAGTTCCATGAACTCTGACATCGGATACAGGCTTTCCGCCCCGGCAAGATCTGCCGCACACACGCCGTGTCCCAGATACTCTCTGGCAGTCCGCAGCATCCGGGCATTCTCTTCTTCACTGTGATGGCGCATCGCGCACGTGATCACTCCGTACTCTATACAAAAATCGCGTTTTCCTTTTTCCAGTCCTGCAAGCAGTGCTTCGATCACTTTATTGCAGTTCATATCCGGAGTCTCGGACAGAAGCGGAGCAAATCGGATTTCTGCATAGCATACATTTTCCTGTTTCATACTTTTTAATACATCATAACCGGCTTCTTCCAGTCCTGTCTCATCCATAATGCATTTGCCCGGAAGGTCGAATTTTTCCAGATATTCATTCAGGCTCCTGCAGTCTTCGGATACACTCAGCTCACTTTGTGATACTTTTCGCCCCAGTCTCTTTTCTATAAATTCACGGCTCAGAGATCCGTCCAGATGACAGTGTAGTTCTACCTTCGGCAGTGCTGTTAATTCTTCTGTTGTCATATTTCTTTTATCATTTCCTCCATTTTACATTTTTCTTCATTTCTCTTTTCTTCTATTTTCAACATTCCTCTTTTTCCCTGAATATTTCCTTTAATCCTTATACAGGCTTATTTTCCTTCAGATTCCCAGGTCCGAATCCCAACGGCAATAACTCCTTCAACGTATAGATGTCATAATGTTCCACGTCCGTTGCAAGAATGATCTGAAATGTTTCCGGATCACAGAATTCCATCATCACCTGTCTGCACACTCCGCACGGCGGTGCATATTCTGTCAGGACTCCGTCCTTTCCTCCTACGATACAGATTGCATCGAATTCCTTCACACCTTCACTTACCGCCTTGAAAAATGCCGTTCTTTCTGCACAATTTGTCGGTGTGTATGCCGCATTTTCAATATTACATCCGGTATAAACCGTTCCATTTTTTGCCAGCAGTGCTGCCCCGACCTTGAAGCCGGAGTACGGTGTATAAGAATATTTCAACTGTTCTGTCGCTGTCTCAATCAACTGACTTGTATGGTATGTTTTGCTTTGTTCTGTCTTCCCCATCTTGTTTCCCCGCTTTTATATTCGTATTCCATTTCTGGTAATCAGTATTATACATGATTTTGCGAATGATTCTACTTCTTTTTTTCATTATCCTGACGGATCAGATTCCGGACTGCACCTACCGCTGTCCGGACTGCCATATCGGTATCATGTACCACCGGATTTTCAAGTCCAAGTTTCTCTCTTTCCTGATTTGCCATTACAAGGAAGCATGCACCGGCTCTGGCACGAAGTTTCCCCGCCACGATAAAAAGTGCCGCTGATTCCATCTCGGAAGCCAGACATCCCATCTTCTTCCAGGCTTCCCATTTATTCAGCAGTTCATAACCCACAGGCATTGCTTCCGGCTCATGCTGTCCGTAGAATGCATCCTTTGACTGTACTACTCCCGTATGCCAGGTGCAGCCATCTTCTTTTGCTGCCTGCACCAGTGCATTCGTCACTTCCAGGTCCGCAACTGCAGGATATTCGATTGGTGCATATTCTTTGCTTGTCCCTTCCATACGGATCGAACCGGTTGCGACTACGATGTCACCGCTCTTTACTTCCGGCTGCATTCCGCCGCAGGTTCCGATCCTGACAAATGTATCCGCCCCACAACGTACCAGTTCTTCCATTGCGATTGCTGCCGACGGGCCTCCGATTCCGGTCGACGTCACGCTGACTTTCTCCCCGTCCAGCATTCCGGTATAAGTGGTGAATTCCCGGTTGCTTGCAACCAGCACCGGATCATCCAGATACGCAGCAATCTTTTCGCATCTGCCCGGATCTCCCGGCATGATCACATAACGTCCGACTTCACCTTTTGCAACCTGAATGTGATACTGTCTGCTTGCATCTTCTGAATAGTTTTTCATACCGATCCTTCCTTTCAAGCCAGTGGGGACGGGGTTTTCCGGCTCTTTTACTGTCCCCTCTGGTCTATATTCTTATTTTGTCTTTATTTTATCACAATTCAGTCTGAAATAATTTTATTTTCTGACTTTTTTCAAAAAGTCCCAAAAGCCTGAAATAAATCTCTAAATCACTTTTTTCAAGTCAGCTTTTCCCAAAAGCTTTCGAACGAATCTGTGCAAAAAAGCCAGTGGGGACGGGGAAAAAGCCATTTTTCCCGTCCCCACTGGCTTTTACAGATTATATTTCGTCTTAATGTCGATTCCTGTATACAGATATTCCTTCTCCGGATATATTCCGTTCAACAGGATATCGGCAAGAATTCTCGGTGGTCTGTATCCTTGTTCGAACCCATTCTGATCGATCAGGAAATCTGCTTTTCCATCTTTTAACAGTGCTTCATTCTTTGCCGTCTGGTCATAGATCACAACATATGGGCGTTGTTCCACGCCAAGTTTCCGGAATGCCTGTACGATTCCTTCCTGTCCGCCGGACACTACGAAGATCCCGTTGATCCCGGATATGCTCATCATGGCATTTTCTATAATGTGCTCCACTTCGTCTGCATTGTTGAAGCTTCCCTGCACGCCGGCGATCTCAAGCTTTGGTGAAATGTTCTTTATCTCTTCTACGAATCCATCCACACGGGAATTATTTAACATGCTGCTGAAATATCCGGTGATGACAAGAATCTTTCCTACCCCTCTGGTCATCATCCCGAATAAACCTGCTGCCGTCTGCCCGCTTAACTTATTATCCATTCCGACAAAGCAGCATCTTTTCGTTCCAACAATATCCGAGTTAAATGTCACGACCGGAATCTTCTTTTCATTCACAAGCCAGTTTAACTTCTCCCTGACACCTTCGGTATCTACCGGCATCAGTGCCAGTCCCTGGATTCCTTCTTTTACTAGTTCGTCAATTGCACGCAGCTGGTCTTCTTCACGCACAGACGCATTCTCTTTCACGATCACTTCCACACCAAGCTCTTCCAGCTCTTTTTTTCCGGTCTGGATCCCTCTGTTTACTTCCAGCATGAAGGAGGATCCGGAAAGCTGGGTTACGATCCCGATCTTTTTCTTTCCTCCGGTACTTTTCTGTCTCTTTCTTGCTTTGTGTACATACCCCATCTCTTCTGCGGTTCGTTTTACCATCTCCGCTACTTCCGGGTTGATGCGGCCGCGGTTATTAAGAGCCCTGTCTACGGTTCCCCTGGATACACCTGCCTTTTCGGCGATCTGCTGTATTGTTACTGCCATATACTATCTCCTTGCTTATTACTACTGATTTCCTGTGTAAATCTCCACTTTCTTATCCGTCACGGATTTCAGATGCCAAAATTTTCATATAATCACATACCTTTTTACACCTGATATTCTGTATATTATAATATCACGCACTCAAAAAGCACGCAATATCCCACTGCGTGCTTTCGTCATTTCGTAACATTTTACAATTCTATTCTCTTCTTAACCGCATTCCGTCCTGCTTTTTCGTCAGATTGACGATTCTATCTGTTCATCCGGTATCCGGCACCCCAGACCGTCTCTATGATCTTCGGGTCTCTCGGATCATCCTCCAGCTTTTCTCTTAACCGGTTGATATGCACCGATACCGTTGCCGCATCCGACACATAATCGAATCCCCATATTTTTTCAAATAATGCTTCTTTTGAAAATACAATATTCGGATTCTTTGCGAGGAATACCAGAAGTTCAAATTCTCTGTGCGGAAGCTTCACTTCTTCTCCGCTCTTCCAGACTCTCCATGTCTTCGGTTCGATCACGACATCTTCTACCCTGATCTGCTCCTGTGCATTCTCTTCCTGTTCTTTTTCTTTATGCCCGGAAGTCAGCCTTTCATAGCGTCTCAGATGAGACCTGACTCTCGCGACAAGCTGTGATGGATCAAATGGTTTTGTAATATAATCATCCGCACCAAGTCCCAGACCTCTGATCACATCGGCTCCTTCCGTTCTCGCCGTCACCATAAGGATAGGAATGTCTATCTCATCGCGGATCTTCCTACAGATATCATATCCGCTGCATCCCGGAAGCATCAGATCCAGAAGGATCAGGTCATAATGATTCGTTTTCAATTCAGAAAGTGCCTTTTTCCCGTCTTCAATGATTTTTGTCTCATATCCGTTGATTTCCAGATAGTCACTTTCTAACTGTGCAATCTTCCTATCATCTTCTACAATCAGTATTCTGGACATCTTCGTATTCACTCCTTTCCTCTTTCCTGCGTATCTTCTGTATTTACTTTACATGGCTTTATCCGCTCTTGGAAACTGCAGCATCAGCTTCAATCCACCGTCATTCACAGCTTCCACATTTCCTCCATGCTGCTCCATAATGTATTTTACCACATAAAGTCCGACTCCGCTTCCTTTCTTGGTTCTTGCCTCGTCACATCTGTAAAAACGGTCAAATATCTTACCGATCTTTTCTTCCGGCACGCCGTCTCCGTTATCTTTCCATTCCAGGATCACATGTCTTTCATCCTTTTTGACACGCAGCCAGATCTCCACTGGTTTTCTTTCCACATACTTTATACTGTTCTCCAGAAGATTCTCCAGTATACGGCGAAGCTGCTCGATATCCACACTGACATCCGGAAGAATCTCTTCGTCCTGCTCCATCACGAGCTGTACTTCGCATGGATCTAGGGTCTTTTCTTTTTGTGCTGCGAATCCCTGCAGATATTCTGCAAGATCGATCGTCACCATATGAAATGGCATCTGCCCGCTTTCCATTCTGGAGAAGTCGAACAATTTCTGTAGCAAGCTATTCATTTCTTCCGTAGATTCATAGGCTGTCTCCAGATACATTGTCCGCTTGTCCTCTGTATTCGCCACACCATCGAGCACTCCCTTGATGTATCCACGGATCGATGTAAGCGGTGTCCTGAGATCATGAGAGATTCCTGTCACCATGTCTGTCCTTGCCTTTTCATTCCGTTCCCGTATCTTCTGATCTTCCAGGATCGTCTTCTGCATCTCATTGAATGCCCGGCATACCCGTTCGAACTCTTCCTGCCCTTCGTATACGATCTCTTCTTCCAGATTGCCTTCCTGGATCCGTTTCGCACCTTCCACCAAACGATCTAACGGTTCCATGACCAGATGATTCATTCTTTTTGTAAATATAGATGCCAGAAGAAGCAATGCCAGAATTGCCACAATACCTACCACCAATACCAGCAGTACCAGCAGCGAAAAGGATTCCCTGATGGCCTCTTTGCCGATATCTTTTGAGATATCCCATACATCCCCGTCCATCTTTTCATACCCGATCTTTTCAAATGTTTTCTCAAATCTGTCTTCACATGCTCCGATCACTGCTGTACCGATCAGAAGCAGTGTTACCAGCGACAGGAACAAAAACAGCATATTGGAACGAAATAGTTTCTTTTTTAACGGCATAACTTCTCACCTTCTTGTTGTTCTTATACGTTTTCTTCATCATAGCATATTCTTATGTTCTATGCATTGTCTGTTTCTGCATTTTTTTTATGCTTCTCTTTTTATCTTTTTCTTACGCATATGTGCCTTGTATTCTTCCTGCTGTCCTCTCAGATTCAATATGATCAGCAGACCTGCAACCGAGGTAAGGCTTCCGATCAGGAAATGTACCCACATTGCAACTGTCATTGCACTGATCTCAAATAATCCAGGCAGAATCAGAAGTGCTCCAAACGTTCCACCGATCATCGTCACACAGATAAATCCTCGCAGCATATTAAACGGAATACAGCTGCGGATCACTGCTGTCATGGAAATAACGATCAGAGTCAGGTACATAACCGTCTGTTTCTCACCGGATGCCATCGGCAGGAACAGGCTTGTTACTGCGATCATAAGTGCTGCCACACATCCAAACGGTGCTGCGTTCCACAGTGCCGTAGGAAGGAATTTTCCTTTGATTTTTCTGGTATCGGATTCCAGAATTGTCAGGAATGACGGGTAAGCTTCTATACATGCATCGATCAGTGTAATCTGTATCGGAATGAACGGAAATGGTGTATTCGTAAGGACACAGAAGACCGATACCAGTACCGAATAGATCGTCTTTATAAAGAATACTCCCGCTGTTCTTGTTACATTATGGATGACCTTTCTTCCTTCCATTACAACCTGTGGCAGATGTGTAAAGTCAGAATCCATCAGGACGACCTGTGCAATCTGTCTGCTTGCATCACTTCCGTCTGCAATCGCAATTGAACAGTCTGCTTCTCTGAGTGCGAGAAGGTCATTCACTCCGTCTCCGGTCATTGCTACCTTATGCCCCTGTCTCTGGAATGCCTTTACCAGTTCCTGCTTCTGCTTAGGTGTCACTCTTGCAAATACGGTATACTCCCGGCAGATTGCATCATAATCCGGCTCCTCACCTACGGATGACATATCAATTGCATCTGCCCAGGCTCTCAGTCCTGCACGTTTTGCGATCATTGCGACTGTCTTGACATGATCGCCGGATATGACTTTGACATCTACGCCCTGTCTGCGGAAAAACTCCAGTGTCTTTTTCGCATTGCGGCGGATCTGATCCTCAAGCACAACACTGTATAATGGCTGGATCTGTGCCGGTAAATGTTCCTCATCTTTCCATTCCCCGTCATAATATCCGATTGCCACCAGTCTTCTTCCATGCTCTAGTTCATTTTCCAGATTATCTGGAAGTGTTCCCAGAATCCGCTCCGGTGCACCAATAAAGATAGTTCCCTTTCCAACAAAACTGATACAGCCCCATTTTCTTTTTGATGAAAAAGATATTTTATTCTTTACAAAGTATTCTTCTTTCTCAGTTTCCTCATCTGTAAATGCTTTCTGCAGTGCCTGGAAGGTTGCATTATTATCATCACTGGCTTCCAGATATGCCTGGACCAACTGCTTTTCTTCCTCTTCCGTCAGATTAATTTCTTCATCCCGGTCCATCGGGATCACATATTTTACTTTCAGTTTCCCATCTTTAATGGTTCCGGTCTTATCCAGACACAGTACATCGACATGTGCCAGTGTTTCCAGTGAATAGATATTCTGAACCAGAATCTTCATCTTCGCCAGACGGATCACACCGGTTGCCAGAGATACGGAGATCAGCAATACCAGTCCCTTCGGAAGCATTCCGAGAAGTGCTGCCGCCGATGCAACAACGGATTCATTTACCGGTGCTTTTCTGAAAACAAAAGCTTCCAGAAACAGGATAATTCCAAGTGGAATGATCAGTGTACTGGTGAATCTGGTAACTTTTCTCATAGATCCCAATAACTCTGACTGTACTTGTTTTTCTTTTTTTACTTCATTTACAAGGTTGGTTGCGTAGTTATCATTGCCTACATGAATGACTTCGGCATAAGCCTTGCCGGATATGACCGAACTTCCGGAATACAATGTGCTTCCCGGCTCTTTGATCACCGGATCACTTTCTCCTGTAAGTAACGACTCGTTCACTTCCAGCGTTCCCAGTGTCACAATACTGTCATTGCAGATCTGGCTTCCACTTTCCAGAATAACGGTATCACCTTTTACGATATCTTTCTGTTCAATATTCCGGTCTTCGCCGCCTCTCCTTACTTTGATACTTGGACGGTTCAGAATGGATAATTCATCTACCAGTTTCTTGGCCTTGAATTCTTGTGCGATACCGATCACAATATTCAGTATAATGATCGCAATAAAGATCATGTTGGTATATGCACCTACTGCAAATAATAATCCCGCAATGATAAAATTCAGCAGATTGAACAGTGTCAGCACATTTTCCCGGATGATCTGATTCTTACTTTTGGTAATACTTTCCGGTTCGTGCTCGCCTTCTCCTTTCCGCCTTTTTTCTTCTACTTCCTGTATGGACAGGCCATATATTTCTTCTTTCATAATACAATCCCCTCCTGTACGGCTTTGACTTTTTTCAGTCTCTATCCTACAGAAGGGGAATAAATAAATGCCTATGAAGTTTTAAATTTTCTTTAAACTTTTCTCTCCAGCATCGACAGATAGGAGCTCTGTACCGTCTCTTCTCTGTCACATCCCAGATTTTCCATCACACGGTCTATTTCAGCCAGTCCTTTTTCCCGGTCTGTTTCTTTCCCGACTAATATCTCCAGTTCCAGAAAGCTTCCGAGATTTTCTACCTGATCGGCTGCTGCCGTCATATTTTCCATGCTATAGTAACTTCTGGTTTTCTTCACTCTGCAGGATGCAGGATAGAATTCCAGTTCTTTCAGGATCTCTTCTATCTTTTCCGGCTCCCGGATCTCCATTTCCGTTTCTTTTCTGGTCATGGATATATTGTCCAGTTTCGGTCCTTTGCAATTAAGCTGGGCTTTTATTTCTCCGGTGTCCAGATTTTCTGTCTTCCGGATGCGCAATGCCTTATCGTGCTTACGCATATCATAATGATCACTGGTAAAATAAGTATCTGTCTCTTCAACTGTAGTCTGATATAGAAAGCCAGTCTTGAGAAGCCGTTCCTTTATTGTATCTATATTTTCAACAGGTATTTTTACCTCTACTTCTATCATACTTTTGCCTCCCGGTAATTTTATCTCTGCTTCTATTTCTACCTTTTTTCTATCACATTTTACTATCTATCCGGTCCTGTCACGCTTCAATGACTTCCAGAAATACATCCACCTCTCCGCCACAGACCATACCTTCTTCTTCCGCTTCATTTCCGGTCATGTCCACATGGCAGATTCTTGCCGGTTCATTTTCTCCTGCTGCCATAAGTCTGGCAATCTGGATGACTCTTGCCTCCATGCAGCCGCCGCCGATCGTTCCCACGCACCTTCCGTCTCTATATATCAGCATCTTCGTGCCGAGTCCCTGTGGTGCAGAGCCGTGTCTGGTGACGATGGTCGCCATTACCTTCTTTTCCGGATATGGTTCCTGTGTGGTCAGTGCCCGCATGATTTCTTTCGAATATCCGTAAGTTCTTTTCTTCCGGTTCTTTACTTCGATAATTTCTGCAATGATCGCTACTCCGATCTCTGCCGGTGTCTGCGCACCGATATCCAGACCGATTGGTGTGTAGACTGCATCCAGAACTTCTTTATCCACTCCCTTTTCTGCCAGACTCTGCTTTACAAGTGCAGTTCTTCTGCGGCTCCCGATCATACCAATATAGGCATGCTCTTTTGCAGCAATCTTCTCCAGGCAGATCTGGTCATACCGGTGCCCTCTTGTCAGGATCACAAAATACGTATCTGCACTCCCCTGTATCTTGTCCAGTGCTTCCTCAAACGGCTCACAGATCACCTGGGACGCTCCCGCCTGTCTTGCATGATCCGCATACATCGGGCGGTCTTCCAGTACGATCACTTCACAGTCCATCATCACTGCGATCTTGATTACCGGAATTGACACATGACCGGCACCACAGATCACGATCTGCTTTTCCTGTCCCAGGGTATCACAGAATACTTTTGCATTTCCAATAGTTGAAATTCCACTTTCTGTAATATTCTTTATTTCATCTGCATGTTTGTGAAAATAACCATTTTCCCTGCTTTCCCAGATAATTTCTCCATCTATAACCAATGCCTTTTCAGAAATGAATCCGCCCTCCAGCACTGTCAGCACCATACGGTCCGCTCTTCCCTCACTGTCCTGAATCGCTTCCATTAATTCCGTCATCATACTTCCCATAATAGTTTCCCTTCCCACTATCTTTCTTCTGCATTCTATTGTAAAATTGAATGTACAATAAGTCAATGAACGGAAATGTTCTGAAAGGAGGGATTTTTATGAATCCCACGAAAGAATTCAGAGATTATATGATCTCGCAGGGTGCTGCTTTGGTCGGAATTGGGGATCTGACCGCAGTCCCATCTACTGACTATCCGGTCGGTATTGCAATCGCAGTCCCGTTACCGAAGCATGTCATCAAAGACCTTCAGCTTGCTCCGACCAGAGAATATTACGAACTTTACACTACTTTGAACGACAAACTGAATGCCATCGTAACTGCCGGTGAAGAATATCTGACAGGCAGAGGATACCAGGCTTATGCCCAGACAACAGACCGGGTAAGGGTAGACTCGGACAACCGCAGTCCTTTACCTCACAAAACGGTTGCCACCAGAGCCGGGCTTGGCTGGATTGGGAAAAACAACCTGCTGGTAACACCTCAATACGGTTCTGCCGTAAGGATCTCTTCTCTTCTGACCGATGCTCCGCTAACCTGTGATGCTCCGGTCACACATTCCCGGTGCGGTGCCTGTCATTCCTGCGTCCGGTATTGCCCGGCACATGCCCTGAAAAATACCTTGTGGCATCCGGGAATGCCTCGTGAAGATATCGTATCGGTCTCTGCATGTTATAAGAAACAGCGGGAAATTATGCGAAAGAGTACTGGGATTGATACGGATCTGTGCGGGAAATGTTTTGCGGTCTGTACTTATACGAAGCAGTATTTGAAGCAGAACAGTAATATGCATAATAAAATCGGAATTTAATTTATTAACTTTATTGGCCTCCCGGTCCTTGAAGAACGCAGTATAAGGCACTTCTTGTTCAGGTTC
>JBNMJT010000071.1:0-12232 GCA_050873945.1 Dorea sp. | reverse complement strand
GATGCGCGAGCTGAATACAGATGTCAGCCTTCGTGTCGAAGATACAGAAAACATGGATGCATTCAAGGTATCCGGACGTGGTGAACTTCATCTTTCTGTTCTGATCGAGAACATGAGACGTGAAGGATATGAATTTGCAGTCAGCAAGGCTGAAGTTCTGTATCACAAAGATGAGAACGGCAAGCTTCTTGAGCCAATGGAGATTGCTTATATTGATGTACCTGACGAATATACAGGTGTTGTTATCGATAAGCTCAGCCAGAGAAAGGGTGAGTTACAGACAATGGGTGCTGCCAACGGCGGATACACCCGTCTTGAGTTCCGCATCCCATCCCGTGGACTGATCGGTTATCGTGGTGATTTCCTGACAGATACAAAGGGAAATGGTATCATGAACACTGCATTCGACGGATATGCTCCATATAAAGGAGACATCCAGTACCGTAAACAGGGATCTCTGATTGCATATGAGACCGGAGAATCTGTAACCTATGGTCTTTACAGTGCCCAGGAACGTGGAACACTTTTCATCGGTGCCGGTGAGAAAGTTTACTCCGGTATGGTCATCGGTGAAAATGCCAAGACAGATGACATCGAAGTAAACGTATGTAAGACAAAGCATCTTACCAACACCCGTTCTTCAAGTGCCGATGAAGCACTCCGCCTTACACCTCCGACTGTACTCAGTCTGGAGCAGGCAATTGATTTCATCGATACAGATGAGCTTCTGGAAGTAACACCGGAATCTCTCCGTATCCGTAAGAAGATCCTTGATCCAAAGATGAGAAAACGTGTAAACCGGTAATATTTTATCCACCGGACAAACGAAAATGTAACATTGTACCGGCCTCTAAAAGTCAGATCCGAAAATCTGACGATTGGAGACCGGTATTTTTATGTCCAGATATGTATTGGCAAATGCAGACTTTTCACTTATACTGGAATTACAGCGGAAATCTATTATAAGAAAGGAATCTACGAATGAAAGAATTTATCTCTCACATTCTCAAACAGGTGGCGGCGATTCTGGAGTATGTGATCGCTTTTATGCTTGCGATCGGTATCATTCTGCTTTGCTTCCGTATGGTATGCTCGCTTCAATATATCCCACATCTGAACACCTATCCGAATTACGATGATCTTCTCGAGGTTTGTTTTAATCTGATCATCGGCGTTGAGCTGATCCGTATGATGTATTCGCATTCTCCAAGCACTGTATTTGAAGTCCTGCTTTTTGCGATTGCGAGACATATTATCATGGATCACTCTTCGATATACAGCAGTCTGATCGGAGTCTGCTCGATAGCAGTCTTATTTGCAACCAGAAAATTCTTATTCTCAGAATTCGATGTTGCAGATGAAACTGTATTCCGTGCTTCAACCAAAGCAAAAGTTGTCAACAAGATCCTCAGTGTGAATATTCCTCATGAACCTGATGACACACTTGCAAATGTACTGCTCCTCCACCTCGATGAACAGAATATCACACCGCGTGTCGGTGCCTGCTATTATTTCCACGACTGTGGACTCCGGGTTGCCAAGCTACATGATGGAAAAATTTCAAGAATTCAGGTAATTCGTGCTATACATTAGCGTCCAAACATGCTATACTACATATATCAGATAGATTGACGGTTCGAGTAACAATTGTCAGATTTTATTTTTCTTATTTGACGATTGTGTAACGTACATTTATTTGAAATTATGTCGCAAAGGAGTTGGGCATCATGAAATTTATTATTATTGGGAAGAACATCGATGTAACACCAGGCTTAAGAGAGGCCGTAGAAAGCAAGTTAGGAAAATTAGAAAGGTACTTTACTCCGAATACAGAGATTCATGTAACCTTAAGTGTACAGAAAGGACATCAGAAAATTGAAGTGACGATTCCTGTAAAGGGTGGAATGGTTCGTTCTGAGCAGGAAAGTTCAGATATGTATGTATCCATCGATCTGGTAGAAGAAGTAATCGAACGTCAGCTTCGCAAATATAAAAACAAACTGGTAGCAAGAGGACAGGAAGGCGGCAACTTAAAACAGGAATTCTTTGAATCTGAAGACACGGTTGAAGATGATGGCGAGATCAAGATCGTACGTACAAAAAAATTCGGATTCAAACCTATGTATCCGGAAGATGCATGTGTACAGATGGAACTTCTTGGACATGATTTCTATGTATTCTGCAACGCAGAGTCCGATGAAGTAAATGTTGTATACAGACGTAAGAACGGAACATTCGGATTGATTGAACCTGAATTTTCTTAAAATCATATAGTAAAATGTAATATTTTTCCTGTAATACAGGGATCAAAAAAGAGACGGTAACTTATAATACCGTCTCTTTTTTGATCCTGTCTTCGGAAAAACTGCCAGCATATTTATTCCAGTACCGTTGGCATACCATCAATCTCTGCATAATAACACTCTTCTCCCGGTGCCATATCTGCCTGTGCATTCGTCCCTTCTATAATCGCATGCATCACCTGTTCCAGTTCCGTCTTTGGAACCAGTACTTCCAGTTCAACTTTATCCGTATATACCGTATCCAGTATCTTCAGTTCCCGCTGTGCCAGAATATACTGAATCTTACCGAACGTTGTATAATCCGTCTCTATATGAAGCTTCACGCCCAGAATCTTTGTTATCACAACCGACGCTTCCAGTCCGGCTTTTACAGCTCCTGAATAGGCCCTGACCAGTCCTCCCGTTCCAAGCAGCGTGCCGCCGAAATAACGTGTAACTACCACCGCTACATTCCGCAGTTCATTTCCAAGCAGTACATCCAGCATTGGTTTTCCAGCTGTTCCGTTCGGCTCTCCGTCATCACTGCAGCGCTGCAGCTGCCCTCTCTCACCGATCACATATGCGAAACAGTTATGTCTGGCATCCCAGTATTTCTTTTTTGTCTTTTCTATAAAATCCAGTGCCTCCTCTTCGGTCTCCACCGGTATGACAGTTGCAATGAATCTTGATTTTTTTTCTACGATCTCATCTTCTCCGCCCTGATAGATGGTTCTGTATTCTGGTAACATTTTGTCATCCTTTCGTATAATTTGCAAATTTATACATAATATAATACCTAATTTCTTAAGATTTTCCTAGTCTAATATGAAGTTTTCATTTTTTTCTTTATAAAAGAGTGTACATTTGCTATAATAACTTGGTATAAAGGAGGCCTAAACGCATGAATTATGGAAAGAAAAAAGCTGCGAAAAGGCAGAAAAAAATAACGTCCAAATCCACGATGCAGGGAAAACGTATCGTTGTCCGTTTATTCAAAGCACTGCTGATCTGTATTGTTCTTGCAGCAGTAGTCGGAGTAGCCGGCGGCGGTCTTTTTATAAAAAAGATCATTGATGATACTCCTCATGTCTCCGCATCTGACGTTAAACCGAAAGGATTTACTACTTTCGTCTACGCCGATGATGGCAGCACAGAGATTGAACGGTTTGTATCTTCCGGTTCCAACCGTGTATACAAATCCATTGATGAGATACCAAAAGATCTGCAGCATGCCTTTGTTGCAATCGAAGATGAACGTTTTTACAAGCACAATGGTATAGATCTGCAGGGTATTGCCAGAGCTGCCGTGGTTGGTATCACGAGAGGTAATTTCTCGGAAGGTGCCAGCACACTGACACAGCAGCTGATCAAGAATAATGTATTCCCGAACTTTACCAAAGAAAAAACTTTTTACGACAAATTACAGCGTAAAATTCAGGAGCAGTATCTTGCATTACAGATTGAAAAGAAGATGGATAAAAGCGAGATCATGGAAAGTTATCTGAATACGATCAACCTTGGACAGAACTGTCTGGGTGTTCAGGCGGCTTCCCAGCGCTATTTTGGAAAAGACGTATCAGAACTGACTTTATCTGAATGTGCGGTCATTGCCGGAATCACGCAGAGTCCGAGCACATATGATCCGATCACTCATCCGGAAAATAACAGTGAAAGACGTAATAAAGTATTAAAAAATATGCTGGAACAAGGCTATATCAGCCAGAAACAATATGATGAAGCCAAAGCAGATGATGTATATGCCAGAATCCAGACAACCAATACAGCTTCCCAGACAGATAACACCTACAGTTACTTTGTTGATGCCCTGGCCCAGCAGGTTATACAGGATCTGAAAGACCAGCTTGGCTATACAGATACACAGGCTTACAATGCTGTCTACAGCGGCGGACTCAGTATCTATTCTACACAGAATCAGGAAATGCAGCAGATCTGTGACGAAGAAGCAAACAATGACTCCAATTATCCAGGACTCAAAGAATATGGACTTGACTATGCATTGACAGTTACACGTGCAGATGGTTCGACTGAGAACTACGGAAGCAATAATATAAAAAACTATGTAAAAGAAACGACCGGAAACGATCAGGGACTTTTATATTCCAGCGAAGATGCTGCACGTGCCATGGTCGAAAACTGGAAAGCTACCATCGCACAGGAAGGTGATACTTATGACGAGCGTATCACAATTACCCCGCAGCCGCAGTCTTCTGTCACAATCATGGATCAGAAGACCGGACAGATCAAGGCTATGGTCGGTGGCCGTGGTGAAAAAGCTTCCAGTCTCGGACTTAACAGAGCTTATCAGGGATCAAAGAGACAGCCTGGATCTACATTTAAAATTCTTGCCGCATATGCACCGGCATTAGATTCCTGCGACAAGACACTTGCAACAACCATTGATGACGAGCCTTACACGTTAAAGAATGGACAGGTTTTAAGAAATGCCAACAAACAATACAGCGGTACAACTACATTAAGAGAAGGTATCAAACGATCCATCAATGTCGTTGCTGTTAAATTAAGTGATGAGATCACCCAGGAACTCGGTTATGAATACTGTCAGAAATTTGGAATCAGTACCTTAGTAAAGGATAAGACAATCAACGGTAAAGTCTTTGATGACAGCACTTCTCAGACTCTTGCTCTTGGTGGTATCACAGAAGGTGTATATAATTACGAGATGTGTGCAGCCTATGCATCCATTGCCAACGGCGGTGTTTACAACAAACCGACCCTGTACAGTAAAGTAGTCGACCATGACGGTAATGTACTTCTTGATGGAACCGGAGAATCACATACTGTCATTAAAGACAGCACTGCATATCTTCTTACAAGTGCCATGGAAGATGTTGTTAACTCCGGTACCGGTACTGCCTGCCAGCTTTCGAATATGCCGGTTGCTGGTAAGACCGGTACTACAACCTCAAACAAAGACTTATGGTTCTGCGGATTCACACCATATTATACCTGCTCTGTATGGGGCGGCTATGATGATAATAAAGAATGCGACTACGATACAAGTTTCCGTTTCCGCCTCTGGAAAGGAATTATGAGTCGTATTCATGCAGAGCTTCCGGAAAAAGATTTCAAAGTTTCTTCTTCTGTAGAGAAGAAAAGCATCTGTACAATTACAGGAAAGATTGCCGGAAATGGATGCCCTTCTATTACAGAATACTTTGCAAAAGATACCCTTCCTTCCGAAACATGTTCCGGACATGGGAGCTATTCAGGAAGTAAATATAATTCTAAGGATGACACGGATGATACCGACGATAATTCAACTGAATATTCAAACGGAACCGGTAATTCCGGCAATACTTCCGGTAATTACTCCGGCGGTAACACCGGTGGCAATTCCGGCGGTAATACTGGCGGTAACGGTGGAAGTACCGGCGGTAACACTGGCGGCGATACTTCCGGCGGTAATTCCGGCGGTAACACTGGTGGTGATACTACCGGCGGCAACACCGGTGGAAGCACTGGCGGCGACACCGGTCAGTAAACAAAAAATGCGGAGCTATATCAGATGCTCCGCATTTTTTATATGATGTATTATATTCCATTTCACGCTGTCTGCTGCCAAAACGCTCTGCCTGTCCGGCAGTTTTTTAAACAGACACCCCGTCTCCGGCTAAAGTATCAACTTTGCTGCTCCGCAGATACCGGCATCATTTCCTAACGTTGCCAGCACAAACTCTGTATCTTTATTCGCGAAAAAGGCTCTTCCTTTAAAGTTCTTTTCTACATACTGTATCAGTACTTCTCCTGCTTTGGATACACCTCCGCCAATTACAATTGCTGACGGATCTGCAACTGCTGCCAGATTAGCCATTGCATATCCAAGATATCTTCCGAATTCTTCCGCAATCTCTTTAGCCACTGTATCTCCGGCTTTTACCGCATCAAATACAGTCTTTGCACTTACTTCCTGATCTCTCAGTACGGACGGTGTGTCATCTTTTGCAAGACGGATATTCGCCAGTCTTGTAATTCCTGTCGCAGATGCATACTGCTCCAGGCATCCGGTATTGCCACATCCACAGTGATCTGTTTCCTCATAATTCACACAGAGATGTCCAATCTCACCACCGGCACCATGTGCTCCGACCAACGGCTTTCCATCAATGATGATTCCGCCGCCTACACCTGTTCCAAGCGTTACCATAATGATATTCTTACGTCCCTTGCCGGCTCCCAGCCACATCTCTCCAAGGGCAGCTACATTGGCATCATTACCGATCTCTGCCTTCATACCGGACAATTCTTCCATCTCTCTCTTTACTTCTTTGTATCCCCATCCGAGATTTGCTGTGTTCTGTACTACTCCGTCTGCGTCTACCGGTGCCGGAACTCCGACTCCGATTCCTTCTACTTCTTCTTTGTCAATCTGCTTTTCTTCAAGCTTTGCATTTAATGCTGCCACAATATCCGGAAGAACAGCCTCTCCATGATTCTCTGTACGGGTTTTAATCTCCCATTTATCAACGATCTCTCCATCGGTTGTAAACAATCCTAATTTTACCGTTGTTCCCCCGATATCTACTCCAAAACAATATCTCATTTTCTGATTTCTCCTATTTCTTTGTTAAATTCTGCTGTACACGCTTGTACAGTTCCTGAGCAGCATTATATCCCATCTGTTTCTGTCTGTGGTTAACAGCCGCTGTCTCAACAATAATCGCAAGATTACGTCCAGGACGGATTGGAAGATGATGGCATACCACTTTATTTCCAAGGAATTCTGTATACTCTTCTTCCAGACCGAGACGGTCATATTCTTTGTTCTTATTCCACTCTTCCAGTGTGATCACAAGATCAATATTCTGTGTCTCTCTGACACTCAGAACACCAAACAGTGCTTTTACATCTACAATACCAATACCACGAAGTTCGATGAAATGTCTCGTGATATCCGGTGCCGATCCAACCAGCGTCTCATCACTGACTCTGCGGATCTCTACAACATCATCACTGACAAGACGGTGTCCACGTTTGATAAGCTCCAGAGCCGCTTCACTCTTGCCGATTCCGCTCTCTCCCATGATCAGCACGCCAACACCATATACATCAACCAGCACACCATGAATAGAAATACATGGTGCAAGCTCCACATTCAGCCAGCGGATGATCTCTGCCGTGAATTCTGATGTCTTCTCCTCTGTCTGGAATACCGGAACATTTGCCTTTTCCGCCATCTCAAGAAGCATCTTCTCCGGCGGAAGATTCCGGCAGAAGATCAGACACGGAATCTTGTAAGAAAGCAGTGTCTCATAAATCTGTCTTTTCTTAACTTCATCTGTCATCTTCTCCAGAAATGTATACTCTACATAGCCGATGATCTGTACACGTTCTGAATCAAAATGTTCAAAAAAGCCTGTAAGCTGCAATGCCGGTCTGTTAATGTCCGGTATCTCAACATCCTTGTCGGATAAGTCTACATCCGGTGTAAGATTTTTGAGATTCATTTTTTCAACGAGTGTTTTTAATTCTACTTTATTCGCCATATTCTTCTACCTCACACGTATTAAAAATCTGATAGCTTCATTATACCATACTTAAGGATTCTGGTGAAAAAATTTATACACTTCCTGTGCGGATTTTTCATTCATACTTGGCAGTTCTTTCAATTCTTCTACCGTTGCATTACGGATTGCATCGATGTTTTCAAAACTCCGCATCAGATCTTTTCTCCTTGCAGGTCCTACTCCCGGAATATCATCCAGTACGGAATGTACCTGTCCCTTGCTGCGCAGCTGTCTGTGGAATGTAATTGCAAAACGGTGTGCTTCATCCTGTATCCTGGTGATCAGGCGGAAACATTCCGAATTGCGGTCAATCGGAAGTTCTACGTTATTAAAATACAGACCTCTCGTTCTGTGGTTGTCATCCTTTACCATTCCACATACCGGAATATGCAGATCCAATTTTTCCAGAACTTCCAGTGCTATATTCACCTGTCCGCGTCCTCCATCCATCATGATCAGATCCGGAAATGCCTGGAATCCTCCGGTTTCACTCTCTTCCTGCTGTTCCCGTAAGCCATGTTCAAATCTTCTGGTCAGCACTTCATTCATACTGGCATAATCATCCGGTCCCTGTACACTTTTGATCTTGAATTTGCGGTAATCGTTGCGCTTTGGTTTTCCGTGTTCGTAGACCACCATCGAACCAACCGAGTCAAATCCATTCGTATTGGAAATGTCATACGCCTCCATACGCACGATCCCTTTTAATCCCAGAATCTTTTCCAGTTCTTTGACCGCACCGATCGTTCTTCCTTCTTCACGTTTCAGACGCTCTCTGTCATTCTTTAATACCATCTGTGCATTCTTCTGTGCCAGTTCTACCAGTTTCTCTTTCGTTCCCTTCTTCGGAATGCGAAGATGTACTTTCCGTTCTCTCCTTGCTGTCAGCCATTCTTCGATGATCTCCTGATCTTCGATTTCTTCCGGAAGCATCAGTTCAGCCGGAATATATGGGGTACCTGCATAGAACTGTTTGATAAAACTTGACAGTATCTCGCTTTCTGTGTCGTTTTCTGCAATCTTCAGATAAAAATGATCCCGCCCGATCAGTCTTCCGCTTCGGATAAAGAAGACCTGTACAACTGCATCTTCTCCTTCCGAAGCCATCGCGATAATATCTCTGTCATTTCCTGCCGTATCTGTAATCTTCTGCTTCTGGGCAATCTTCTGTACACTCGTGAGTAATTCCCGGTATTCAATCGCTTTTTCAAATTCCAGATTATCCGATGCCTCCATCATCTTTTCTTCCAGCTCTTTTAAGATCGGATCATAATTTCCATTCAGGAAATGCACCACTTCATCAATTGCTTTCCGGTATTCTTCCTGAGAAATATATCCCTGGCACGGTGCCTGACACTGATGGATATGGTAATTCAGACAAGGTCTCTCCTTCCCGATATCCTTTGGCAGCGAACGGTTACAGCTGCGGATATGATAAAGCTTACGGATCAGTTCAATCGTATCTTTTACCGCACCTGCACTGGTATACGGTCCAAAATACTTTGCCTTATCCTTCTTCATCCGTCTTGCCATCATTACCCTCGGAAACGGCTCATTTACCGTAACTTTTATAAATGGATAGGTCTTGTCATCCATCAGCATGGTATTATACTTCGGTCTGTGTTCTTTGATCAGATTGCACTCTAATACCAGTGCTTCCAGTTCAGAATCCGTCACAATGTATTCAAATCTGGAAATATGCGTCACCATCTGTTCAATCTTGGCGCCCTTATTCCTGCTGCTCTGAAAATACTGACGGACACGGTTCTTAAGACTGATCGCCTTTCCGACATAGATGATTGCATCTTTTTCATCGTGCATCAGATAGACTCCCGGTTTTCCGGGCAGCTTCTTCAATTCTTCCTGTATGTTAAAATTCTCCATATACGTCTCCTGTATATCTTCTATTTTCTGGTTCCAGACGTTTTCTCTGATTTTTTATTTTTAACTCCTGTTACCGGTCTTTTTCTGACTCTTTTACAATCAGTAAAGAATAATAGCCTGCCTGCTCCGGAACATCTTCTATTTTTTCATAGATCCGCTCCTCTGGCATCCCACAGTTTTCTATCATCTTTACATTCACATTTCCAGCTTTTTCTTCCAGCACCCTTTTTACTTCACCTATTCTGGATGCAGACTTCATCAGGATCTTTGTTCCGGAATAGTTTAGTGCTTCCTCTATCCCATAACTGGACGGGATCACATGAAGTCCCTCTGCCCTGTCAACAAGACTGTCATCCAGTCTCGCCGCTGCTGCACAAAAGGACGGAATTCCACTGATGATCGCTGTCTCATATCCTTTTGCTTTTACTATGCGGTGAATGTACATATAAGTCGAATAGATTGTCGGATCACCCAGCGTCAGATAGGCTACATCCTTCCCTTTTTTCAGTTCTTCTATAATTCTCCCTGCTGCATTTTCATAATTCTGATCCAGAATCTGTCTGTCCTTTGTCATCGGCGTATCCAGATTCAGAAATTCTTTTTCTTCCATGTGCTCTATCATCCCCGCTGCAATCCTGTAGCTGACTGCATGTTCCCTGCCTTTCGCAGGCACTGCAAGCACCGGACATTCTTTTATGATACGCACTGCCTTATATGTCATAAGTTCCGGATCTCCAGGCCCGACTCCTACTCCGAATAATCTTCCCTTCATACGCTTTCCTCCAGAATACTCTCATCCTGCCTATTATATACCAGGCAGATATAATTGAAAAGAAAAAAGATACAGGGCTTGCTTTCGTTATGCCCTGTATCTTTCTTCTCATATCTGTTCCTTTTTACTTATTCTTCTTCGTGAACGGCTTCTTTTATTGCTTCAACAGATTCTTCGGCTGTCTCTTCTGCTTTCTCCTGCACAGCTGTATCATGTACTGTCATTGTCTCATCTGCAGGTTTCATAACAAAACCTTCGCCTTCTACCGGATTCATACCGATTCTTGCTTCTTCCTTCTTCGGTGCATCCGGATCAATTCCTTCTACTTCATGGAAAATCTCCATAAATTCTTTTCCGGTGATCGTCTCTTTCTCGATCAGGAATGCTGCGATCTTATCCAGCGACTGTCTGTGATCTCTCAGAAGCTGTTTTGCTTCTTCATATGCATCTTTCAGCATCCTCATGACTTCTTCATCAATCTCTGATGCAGTCTGCTGTCCACAGTTGCTGACCGGACGTCCGTCCAGATAACGGTTCTGAATGGATTCCAGACCGATCAGTCCGAACTTCTCACTCATACCATACTGTGTGATCATAGCTCTTGCAACGCTTGTTGCTTTCTCGATATCATTGGAAGCTCCTGTTGTAACAGTGTCAAATACCACTTCTTCCGCCGCACGTCCTGCAAGCAGTCCGACCAGCATTGCCTGAAGTTCTTTCTTCGTATTCAGGAATTTTTCTTCTTCCGGTGTCTGCATAACATATCCAAGTGCTCCCATCGTACGTGGAACGATTGTAATCTTCTGTACCGGCTCTGCATCTTTCTGCAATGCACTTACCAGCGCATGTCCGACTTCATGATAAGAAACGATTCTGCGTTCTTCCTGACTCATGATGCGGTCTTTCTTCTCTTTACCTACAAGCACTACTTCTACTGCTTCAAATAAATCCGACTGGCATACCGCATTTCTTCCATGTTTTACTGCATTGATCGCTGCTTCATTGATCATATTTGCAAGATCGGAACCAACTGCTCCGGAAGTTGCCAGCGCAATCTCTTCCAGATTGACTGTCTCATCCATCTTCACATCTTTGGAATGTACCTTCAGGACATCCACACGGCCTTTCAGATCCGGTTTTTCCACAACGATACGTCTGTCAAAACGACCCGGTCTCAACAACGCCGGATCCAGAATCTCCGGTCTGTTGGTTGCTGCCAGCAGTACCAGACCCTTGTTACTTTCAAATCCATCCATCTCCGCAAGCAGCTGGTTCAGTGTCTGCTCACGCTCGTCATTGCCGCCCATCTGATTGTCACGGCTCTTACCGATTGCATCGATCTCATCAATGAAAATGATACACGGTGCCATCTGCTGTGCCTGCTTGAACAGGTCACGTACTCTGGATGCTCCTACACCGACATACATTTCCACGAACGCGGAACCACTCAGTGAGAAGAACGGTACCTTTGTTTCCCCGGCTACCGCTTTCGCCAGAAGTGTCTTACCTGTTCCCGGAGGGCCGACTAACAATGCTCCTTTCGGAAGCTTTGCTCCGACGCTCGTATATTTTCCAGGATTATGCAGGAAATCAACCACTTCCTGTAAGGACTCCTTTGCCTCATCCTGTCCGGCTACATCCTTGA
Source organism: Dorea sp. (assembly GCA_050873945.1). Lineage (GTDB taxonomy): Bacteria > Bacillota > Clostridia > Lachnospirales > Lachnospiraceae > Dorea_A. The sequence goes on along the minus strand of JBNMJT010000071.1, from coordinate 103 downwards.
ATGTCACACCGGTCTGCTTTTCCACATACATCTTGGCATTGCTCTTGCCGATTCCCATCATGCCGCCGCCTTTTGACATACGCTTTGTCATCCAGATGATCAT
>JBNMJT010000070.1:0-12361 GCA_050873945.1 Dorea sp. | reverse complement strand
TTAGGCAGCAGTCGGCCCCGGATCATCCGCTGTTCGGGTCACCGGCTTCAAACAGGCGGAGCACTTCGTTTCCAAAGCTTTGAGGAGATGAAAGAACTTATGAAGCTACTAAAGTGAGGAACCTGTCATTAGGTGCCGCATGGAGGGAATGTTAATATAATGACTGTGATGGGAGATGCTCGAATGGATGGGCTTTCGGACGCGGGTTCAACTCCCGCCAGGTCCACTATAACAGAACAGATGAGTCCGGACAGAAATTTATGGAAAAAATTTGTTTTGTAAAGCGAAGGAAGGTATATCCTGAATTATCAGGATGTGCCTTCTTTTTTGTGTATTTTCACAAAGTCTACATAGTTCTCTGCTATAATAAATACAATCGAAGAAAAATATACCATGAACATATAATTAAGAGGAGGGCAGGGTCTTATGGATAAGATCAAAATATTAGTAGTAGACGATGAGAGCAGGATGAGAAAACTGGTGAAGGATTTCCTTGGAAGAGAAGGATATCAGGTACTGGAAGCCGGAGACGGTATGGAAGCGATGGAAGTATTCTATGATGAAAAAGACATTGCACTTATTATTCTGGATGTTATGATGCCGAGAATGGATGGATGGCAGGTATGCCGTGAAGTGCGCCAGTCATCGAAAGTACCGATCATCATGCTGACTGCAAGATCAGAAGAAAGAGATGAATTACAGGGATTTGATCTCGGAGTGGATGAATACATTTCCAAACCATTCAGTCCAAAGATTCTGGTAGCAAGAGTGAATGCAATCTTAAGAAGAGCTAATGTGTTAGGTGGTGGTGATGAGATTGATGCAGGAGGAATCGTGATCGATAAAGCAGCGCATCAGGTGAAGATTGAAGACAAAGAGATAGAATTAAGCTTCAAGGAATTCGAACTACTGACGTATTTTGTAGAGAACCAGGGCATTGCATTATCGAGAGAAAAGATTTTGAACAATGTATGGGATTATGATTACTTCGGAGATGCAAGAACGATCGATACGCATGTAAAGAAATTAAGAAGCAAACTTGGAGAAAAAGGTAATTACATTAAGACGATCTGGGGTATGGGATACAAATTTGAGGTTGATGAAGCATGAAGATCATAAGTAAAGATAAGAAACTGAAGATAAAAAGTGTACATCATTCGATCAAGACGCAGATGATTGCATCGTTTGTAGGATTGTTGATCTGTCTGGTTGTAACCTTGATGTTCATCAACGGAAAATTTCTGGAGCCATATTATATAAGTAAGAAGGAATCCCGTTTCATAGAGCTTTATGAAAAGCTAAATGATGTATCAAATGAAGATAAATGGGACAGTACGAAGAAAAATAATTCACTGATTCATTTCGCTGAAAAGAATAATATTTCTTATCTGGTTATAGAGAAGGACAATGATGTGCATACGAATGTACATGATAAGAATATGCTGAAGAATCAGATGATGGGATATTTCCTGAATCAGGCGCAGAAAGAGAGCCAGACGCTGGATTCTACAGATGTCTACCAGATCAACCAGTCGTGGGATCCGTGGAATCAGAGTTATTATGTTGACATGTGGGGGAGTCTGGATGACGGCAGTCAGTTCCTGCTTCGAAGCCCGGTAGAAAGTATGCGGGAGAGTGCATCGATATCCAATCGTTTCTTATTATATATAGGAAGTGTCCTGATCGTTGTATCCATTCTTCTGATCTGGTATTTCTCAAAACGGATCACAGAGCCGATACGTGAGCTGGCAAGATTGTCTGATCGTATGGCGGATCTTGATTTTGATGCGAAATATACCAGTGGCGGAAGTAATGAGATCGGAGAACTGGGTGAGAACTTTAACCGGATGTCGGAAAAACTGGAAAGTACAATTTCGGAGCTTAAGAAGGCAAATAACAGTCTGCAGAAAGACATTGAACAGAAGGACAAGCTGGAAAAGATGAGAAATGAATTTCTCGGAAATGTATCGCATGAGTTAAAGACACCGATCGCACTGATCCAGGGATATGCGGAAGGATTAAAAGAAGGCGTCAATGAAGATGCGGAGAGCCGGGAATTTTACTGTGATGTTATTATGGATGAGGCATCGAAGATGAACCAGATGGTTAAGAATCTTCTGACGTTGAATCAGCTGGAATTCGGTGACGAAGATATCGTGTTCGAACGATTTAATCTGACGGCACTGGTCAAAGGTGTTCTGCAGAGTATGGAGATCATGGCAGATCAGGCAGGTGCTAAGATCATGTTTCATACAGAAGAGGACATCTATGCGTGGGCAGATGAATTTAAAGTAGAGCAGGTTGTAAGAAATTATGTAAGTAATGCATGCCATCATGTCAGTGGTGATAGGGTGATCGAAGTAAAAATGGTACAAAAAGACGGCAAAGTCAGAGTATCGGTATTCAACACGGGAACTCCGATCCCGGAAGCAGATGTGGCTCATATCTGGGATAAATTCTATAAGGTAGATAAAGCGCATACAAGAGAGTACGGAGGCAATGGTATCGGTCTTTCAATCGTAAAAGCGATCATGAAGTCCTTTAACCAGGAGTATGGCGTAAAGAATTACGACAATGGTGTTGAATTCTGGTTCGAACTTGATGTACAATAATATGTAATAATTTATTTTACACACCACACACGAAAGGCAGGACAACAAGATGATTGCAATTATTGACTACGATGCGGGAAATATAAAGAGCGTGGAGAAAGCCATGCAGCTTCTGGGACAGGAAGTAACGATCACAAGAGACAGAGAGACGATCATGAATGCAGATAAGGTAATCCTTCCGGGAGTCGGAGCATTTGGTGATGCGATGGGCAAGCTCAGACAGTATGGACTGGATGAAGTGATCAGAGATGTAACGGCAAAGGGAACACCATTTCTTGGAATCTGCCTGGGACTGCAGTTATTGTTTGAACGAAGTGATGAGACACCGGGAGTGGAAGGTCTTGGAATCTTGAAAGGTGAGATCTTGCGGATCCCGGATCAGGAAGGACTGAAAATTCCACATATGGGATGGAACTCCCTGAAATTCCAGAATAACGGAAGATTATTCAAAGGCATTCCGGAAGATTCGTATGTATATTTTGTTCACTCTTATTATCTGAAAGCAGAAGATGAAGGAATCGTGACAGCTACGACAGAGTACAGCACACACATTCATGCTTCGGTAGAACAGGGCAATGTATTTGCCTGCCAGTTCCATCCGGAGAAGAGCAGTGACATCGGAATTCAGATATTAAAGAACTTTGTGGAATTATAGGGAGGACATTAGCATGCATACAAAAAGAATCATTCCATGTCTGGATGTAAATAACGGAAGAGTTGTAAAAGGTGTGAATTTCGTATCGTTAAGAGATGCCGGAGATCCGGTTGAGATTGCAAAAGCCTATGATAAAGCAGGTGCAGATGAGCTGGTATTTCTGGATATTACAGCATCGTCAGATGCCAGAGGAACCGTGGTTGATATGGTTCGTAAAGTGGCGGAAAATGTATTTATTCCATTTACCGTGGGCGGAGGAATCCGTACGGTTGATGATTTTAAAGCGTTGTTAAGAGAAGGTGCAGATAAGATTTCTATCAATTCGTCTGCAATCAATACACCGAACCTGATCTCTGAAGCAGCAGAGAAGTTCGGAAGTCAGTGTGTGGTTGTGGCGATTGACGCAAAGAAACGGGAAGACGGAAGTGGATGGAATATCTACAAGAATGGCGGACGTATCGATGTAGGTATTGATGCTGTAGAATGGGCAGCAAAAGTGGAAAAACTCGGTGCGGGAGAGATCCTTCTGACCAGTATGGACTGCGACGGAACAAAAGCGGGATATGATCTGGAACTTACCAGAGCAATCGCAGAAGAAGTGAATATTCCGGTGATCGCATCCGGCGGAGCAGGTAATCTGGAACATTTCTATGATGCACTGACAGAGGGAAAAGCAGATGCAGCGCTGGCAGCATCTTTATTCCACTACAAAGAGCTGGAGATCAAAGAAGTAAAAGAATATTTAAGAGGAAAAGGTGTATCTGTCCGGCTGTAGTTTGTAGTCTGCATGACAGCGTGGACAGAGGATAAAAAGGATAGTGTAAAGAACAATGGCAGCAATCAATAATGACTGGCTGGAGGCTCTGAAAGGAGAGTTCAAAAAGCCATATTATAAGAAATTATTCGAGACAGTAAATGAAGAATACAGGACAAGGCAGATCTTTCCGCCGGCAGATGATATCTTCAATGCATTTCATCTGACACCACTTCATAATGTGAAGGCGGTAATTCTGGGACAGGATCCATATCATAATGTGGGACAGGCACATGGACTCTGCTTTTCGGTAAAGAAAGGTGTGGATGTGCCGCCGTCACTTGTGAATATATACAAAGAACTTCATGATGATCTGGGATGTACGATCCCGAATCATGGTTGTCTGACCAAATGGGCAGAGCAGGGTGTGTTGATGCTGAATACGGTATTAACCGTAAGGGCACATCAGGCGAATTCCCATAAGGATATCGGATGGGAAGAATTTACCGATGCGGCGATCATGGCACTTAACAGCCAGGACCGCCCGATCGTGTTCATCTTATGGGGAGCACCGGCGCAGAGAAAGGCAAGGATGCTGAATAATCCGAAGCATCTGATCCTGAAAGCCCCGCATCCAAGTCCGCTGTCTGCGTACCGCGGATTCTTTGGAAGCAAACCGTTCAGCCAGACGAATGATTATCTGAGGGCTCACGGGGTGGAGCCGATCGACTGGCAGATTGAATAAATGAGGAGAATATAGAAAAAGTATGAAAAGAGCAAAAGCACTACTTGCAATATTAAGTGCAGGTCTGTTACTGACCGCCTGCGGCAATCCTTCTAAAAAGGGAGTGGAATATCTGGAAAAAGGAGAATATGACCAGGCGATTGAACAATTCGAACAGGCAGTGGAGAAGAATAAGAATACCGGGGATGCCTGGAGAGGAATCGGTATTGCCAAATGGGAACAAAAAGATTATAAAGGGGCAAGAAATGCATTCAAGAAGGCATTGGATAATGACGCCGAAAAGACAGGAACAATCTACAACCTGATCGGAAACTGTGATCTGAAGTTAGGAAAAGCGAAAGAAGCATTAAACTATTATAATCTTGGTCTGGAACAGGATGACGTCAGCAAGAAGATGAAGAAAGAAATGAAATATAATATCATCGTAGCATATGAGAAGATGGAAGACTGGGACAGTGCAGAAGTAAAGCTGGAAGAATACCTGGAAAGTTATCCGAACGACAAAGCAGCGAAAAAAGAAGCAGAATTTCTGGAGACACGATAACAGAGTCAGGGCGGGAATAGAAAAGAAATATAATAAAAAATATGATAGAAATAAAAAATGAAACAGAAAAAGTAATCCTGGTGGGAGTTTCACTCTCAGATCAGGATGATACAAAAGAGTCACTGGAAGAGTTAAAAGATCTGGTATCGACAGCGGGAGCCGAGACGGTAGGAATGGTGATCCAGAACCGGGAACAGCAGCATCCGGGGACCTATGTCGGAAAGGGAAAGATCGAAGAATTAAAAAGTATGATCTGGGAGCTGCGTGCAACCGGAATTGTATGCGATGATGAATTGTCTCCGGCGCAGATGAAGAACCTGCAGGATGAACTGGATGTAAAAGTCATGGACAGAACCCTGATCATTCTGGATATCTTTGCGGCGAGAGCATCAACCAGCGAAGGTAAGATACAGGTGGAGCTGGCGCAGCTTAAGTATCAGCAGACCAGACTGACCGGCTGGGGAAGAGCAATGTCGAGACTGGGAGGCGGAATCGGAACCAGAGGTCCGGGAGAAAAGAAGCTTGAGATGGACCGCCGTCTGATCAAAAGCCGGATCGCACAGTTGAACCGTGAATTAAAAGATGTCAAGAAACACCGGGAAGTGACCAGAGAGCAGAGAAGCAGAAGCCACATTCCGGTAGCGGCAATCGTAGGATATACAAATGCCGGGAAATCGACACTGTTAAATACACTGACTGGTGCAGGAATTCTTGCAGAAGATAAATTATTTGCAACTTTGGATCCGACAACAAGAGATCTGAAGCTGCCAAGCGGGCAGGAAATCCTGATGACGGATACGGTTGGATTCATCAGAAAACTGCCGCATCATCTGATCGAAGCGTTCCGGAGTACACTCGAAGAGGCAAAATATGCGGACATTATTCTGCACGTAGTAGATGCTTCGAATCCGCAGATGGACGAACAGATGTATACCGTATATGAGACACTGCAGAATCTTGGAGTGAAAGACAAGCCGGTGATCACTGTATTCAATAAGATCGACCGGTTGGAAGATACCTGGGTTCCAAGAGACCTGCGTGCGGACTATCATGTGAAGATCTCAGCGAAGACCGGAGAAGGAATTACAGAATTCCTTCAGTCCATAGAAGCTGTATTAAGAGAGCAGAAAGTGGAGATTGAGGCAGTATATCCATATAAAGAAGCCGGAAAGATCCAGCAGATCCGGAAATACGGAGAACTGCAGGAGGAAGAATACCGGGAAGACGGTATCTTCGCAAGAGCTTTCGTTCCGGCAGAACTTTACGGACAGGTACGTCCGGAAGGTGTTACACCGAACAACTGCTTATAAGCTCTGGAAAATGTAGAATAATCTTTAAATCCACAATCGTAACAAACCTGTGTGCCCGGCACACCGGAAGATAATAATTCTTTTGCAAGCAGGAGCCGCTTCTGGGAGATGTACTGTCCCAGTGTATAGCCGGTTTCCTGCTTGAATAATCTCATCATATAATATTTACTGATATAGAACTGCTTAGCGATCAGGTCGATCGATAAGTTCTCGCAGAGGTGTTCGCCGACATAATCAAGGATGGCGAGCACTTTTTCGTTACAGTTATCTGTGTCAATGTATTCCAGCCGGTTCTTTCTTACGGCGCGGTTCAGATGGATCATGAATTCCAGGAACATTACCTGCCGGTAGAGTTCGGAAGCATAGCCGCCGTCCGTGAAAGAATGTTCCAGATTAGAGATAGAACGGAACAGGGAACTTTTTTCAGGCGAGGGGATGCGCAGAACATTGGAGTGTTCCTGATCAGCTTTCTGAAAACAGTAGCTCAGATCGTAGTTTTCAGTCTGGTATGCGTTCATGAAATTCGGAGAGATATAGACAATGATTCTTTCATATGGACAGGAGTTGTCTACCGTCAGCTTATGGATATCCCCCTGCTTTACCAGAACGATATCATAAGGTTTCAGGTCGTAAGAACGGCCTTCGATCATATAATTGACCTTTCCCTGAATGAAGATCGTGATTTTATCAAAGTCGTGATAGTGATAATCCACTTCCGTTGTTTCCTGATCTGTGAGGTGAAAAAGTTTGAATTCACTGTTCAGATATCCTTTTTTCTCGTATTGTTCCATGTATATTCCCTCCATATATTAAAAATGCGGAAAGCTTTTAACCTGTCTCATATAGTACCGCAGCAAAATCAGAGAAATCTCAGATGTATATAAGTAGCCAAGTGTTCGTAAAGAGCTGCCAGTGGCAGGTCCTGTAGATACCATAGTATGCAAGAAAAGTTGCCAGTGGCAAGTTTTCTGTATCGCCATGCGTTCGAAAGAAGCTGCCAGTGGCAGGTTCTGTAGATAGTATCTGTAATTAGTTTATAGGAAAATAGCATTATTTGCAAGAAACAGAGCATTATTTGTGTAGATTATGGAAATAATGCCTGTTATGATAAGGGTAAAGAGAACGTTGTTGGTAGCAGATTTTGCAGGCGACAATTTCTCTGTGCGGATCAGATATGATCAAAAGAAACAAAAATGAAATAAAAGAAACTTTAAAATATAATAAGAGCTGGGAATTAAAAATTGGAAATCAGACAAAGATCAGGAGGAAGAAAGATGAAAGTAGTATTGGAACGTTATCATGGACTGGGAAATGATTATCTTGTATTTGATCCAAATCACAATGAATTGAAACTGGATCAGGCAAATGTAAAAATGATCTGTGACCGTAATGAAGGTCTTGGAGCTGACGGAGTTCTGGAGGGACCAATCCTGAAAGAAGACGGTATGCATGTAAAAGTATGGAATCCGGATGGAAGCGAATCAGAGACCAGTGGAAATGGTGTCCGCATCTTCGCAAAATATCTGAAGGATGCCAGTTATGTACAGAAAAAGAATTTTAAGTTATATACAGGAAATGGTCCGGTGGAAGTGACATTCTTAAATGAAGATGGAAGCCGTCTGCGTGTATCCATGGGAAAATTATCATTCTGGAGTGATGAGATCCCGGTAATTGGTGAGAGACGTGAAGTGATCAACGAGGATATGGTATTTGGAAGAACTCTGTATCCGGTTACCTGTGTATCCATTGGTAATCCACATTGTGTTATCCCAATGCGTGAGATTTCCAAACCGCTGGTATGCAAGATTGGTGATTATTCCGAGATTGCAAGATATTTCCCGAACAGAATCAATACACAGATCATGCAGGTGATCGATAAAGAGAATATCGCGATTGAGATCTTTGAGCGTGGTGCAGGATATACCAGAGCATCCGGAACCGGAGCATGTGCGGCAGCAGGTGTGGCATACAAACTGGGACTTACGAACAGCAAGGTGATCGTTCATATGCCGGGAGGAGAACTCCAGGTGGAAGTAGAAGATGACTGGAATGTATACATGACAGGAGATGTGTTCTACGTTGCGAAGATGACACTCAGCAACGAATTCGCAGAGAGACTGCGTGCATTGTAAAATACTGAAAAAAACATTGCAAAAGCCGTTGTAAATGACATTGCAAAAGCAGGTTTTACGGCTATACACAAACATATATTCGTGTTATACTAGGGCATAAGGAGGAAACCTTATGCCTTTAAAATTTGTATTCGGGCCATCCGGCTCAGGAAAATCAACGTATTTATATCAGCATGTCATAGAAGAATCTGAAAAATATCCACAGGAAAATTTCATAGTGCTTGTACCGGAGCAGTTTACGATGCAGACACAGAAAGATCTGGTCAGTATGCATCCGAGACACGGTATCATGAATATCGATGTACTGAGTTTTGCCAGACTTGCCTACCGTGTATTTGAAGAGACCGGTGCAAAGAAGCTACCGGTTCTGGACGATGAGGGGAAGAACCTGATCCTCAGAAAGATCGCGGGGGATTATGAGGATAAACTGACGGTATTGAAGGGGAATATTAAAAAACTCGGATATATCAGTGAGGTGAAATCTGTGATCTCCGAATTTACACAGTATGATATCGGGGAAGATGAGATTGATGAGATGCTGAATACCCTGGATGAAGAGTCCAGATTATATTATAAGTTAAAAGATATCCAGCTTTTGTATGAAGGCTTTCAGGATTACTTAAGAGAACGTTATATTACGAAGGAAGAACTGCTGGATGTGCTGAGCCGGCAGGTGAAGGAGTCCGAACTTCTGAAGAACAGCGTTGTGGTTCTGGACGGCTTTACCGGCTTTACCCCGGTGCAGAACCGGCTGATGCTGGAACTTATGCGCCGCTGCAGGGAAGTATGGGTGACGGTTACGATGGATGAGCGGGAGAATCCGTATTCCTATAAGCATCCCTATCAGTTATTTGGACTGAGTAAGCAGATGGTGACGACACTGGTCAAACTGGCGAGAGAAGATCATATAGAAGTAGAAGAACCAGTCTGCCTGTATGGATATCCGGTGAAACGATTTGAGAAGAACCGGGAACTTGCATTTCTGGAGCGTAATATCTTCCGGTACGGGGCCGGAAGATACGACAAGGCTGCAGAGAATCTGGAAATCCATGCAGCGGGGAATCCGAGACAGGAAGCAGCTGCGGTGGCAGAGGGAATCCGGAGACTGGTACGTAAAGAACACTACCGCTACAGAGAGATCGGTGTGATCGTCAGCGACATGAATGTATATGGAGATCATCTGGAACAGGCATTTGAGACGTATGGGATTCCGGTGTTTATGGATCACAAGAGAAGTATCCTGCTGAATTCATTTGTAGAATATATAAGAAGTCTTTTGAATATGGCAGAGAAGAATTTTTCTTATGAAAGTGTATTCCGGTTCTTAAGGACCAATCTTGCAGGGTTCACCTGTGAGGAAGTCGATGAACTGGAAAACTATGTGATCGGACTTGGAATCCGGGGATATAAGGGATGGCAGAACCGCTGGATCCGCAGAATGAAGGGGATGGAAGAAGCGGAGCTGGACCGGTTGAATCATTACCGCGTACGACTGGTAGAAAAAGTGGATAACCTGATGTTTGTGTTAAAACAGAAGAGGAAAACGGTGCGTGACATCACGATGGCAGTGTATGAGTTCATGGTGAAGGAGAATATTCAGGAACGTCTGCAGAGGACCGAGGAAGAATTTCAGAAAGCAGGAGAGCTGGCACTGGCGAAGGAATATTCGCAGGTCTACCGGATCATCATAGAATTATTTGATAAATTCGTAGAACTTCTGGGGGACGAACCAGTGGGACTGAATGAATACTGCAAGCTTCTGGATGCCGGACTGGAAGAGGCGAGAGTCGGTGTGATTCCGCCGAGCGTGGACCAGGTGGTAGCCGGTGACATACAGAGGACAAGATTAAAAGATATCAGGGCACTCTTTTTTGTTGGAGCCAATGACAGCTTCTTTCCGGGAGCACTTATGAGAACCGGCCTGTTATCTGAGCGGGACAGAGAGAAGTTCCAACAGGCAGATCTTGCACTGTCGGCAGGCGGAAAAGAGAAGGCGTATGTCCAGAAGTTCTATCTGTATATGAACCTGACAAAGCCATCGGAGAAGCTGAAGATTTATTATAGTAAGGTGTCCGCAGACGGAAAATCCCAGCGTCCGTCTTATCTGGTACAGGAGTTATTGAGAATGTATCCGGAATTAAAGGTACAGGACGAAGAAGAAAAAGAGCTGCGGGAAAAGGAACTGACCGAGAAAACGGGAATGGATTATCTGATCCGGGGACTGCAGGAGAAGAATCTGGACCTTACCTGGCAGGAATTGTATACGTGGTATCAGAAAGATCCGGGATGGAAAGCTGTGGTGGACCGGCTTCTGCATGCATGGTATTACAGACGTCCGGATGATCAATTATCAGAACGTGTGGCAAAAGAGCTTTATGGAGAGAATTTTGAAGGAAGCATCACGAGAATGGAGCGGTATGCGACCTGTGCGTGTGCACATTTCCTTGCCTACGGACTTCGTCTGAAGGAACGGCCGGTGTATGAATTTAAAGCGGTGGATCTTGGAAATGTCTGCCACAGTGCATTGGAATTATTTTCGAAAAAGGCATCAGAAGCAGGCGGCTGGACCGCGTTATCAGAAGAAGAACGGAAAGAACTGATCGATGCATGTGTGGAAGAGGCAATTACAGATTATGGCAATTCTGTATTATACAGTACGGCGAGAAATGAGCAGCTGATCGTGCGTATGAAGCAGATGCTGGAGAGAACCGTGTGGGCACTTACGAATCAGCTGAAAGCAGGAGACTTTGTGCCGGAAGCCTATGAACTTCGTTTCTTCGGGGGAAAGATTGACCGTGTTGATATATGTGAGACAGAAGACCAGGTGTATGTCAAGGTCATGGATTATAAGACCGGAAGCAAGGCATTTGATGTGGTTGCACTGTATCATGGCCTGCAGTTACAGCTTATGATCTATATGGATGCGGCGGTTGCATTTCAGAAAAAACGTCATCCGGATAAGGATGTGATTCCGGCGGGCGTGTTCTATTACCGCATTCAGGATCCGCTGGTGGATAAGACAGAAGAGAAAGAAGAAGCAGAGAGGGCAGTCCTGAAGCAGTTAAAACCGGACGGGATCATTCCGCTTGAGACAGAGATACTGAAGCATCTGGATCACAATGCTTCGGGTGAGTCTCTGGCAGTTCCGGTAAAATATAATAAGAATGGCAGTGTGTCGGGATATTCCAAAGTGGTTGCGGGAGAAGATTTTTCTGCGATGATGACGCATGCAAAAAGACAGATGGAAGATGCAAGAACGAAGATATTGAATGGTGAAGTGGGAGCACTTCCTTATAAGCGGGGGCAGGAAAGTGGATGTGATTACTGTCCGTACCGGCATGTCTGTGGATTCGATGTCAAGATTCCGGGATATGAATACCGTGATATCGGAACGATGGGAAAAGAAGAGGCGATGGCGGCGATGCGGATGGAGCAGAGTGAGGCAGAGCAGAGCGGGAAAGGAGGAAATTAAGTATGGGTGTGAAATGGACCGAAGAACAGCAGAAAGTCATACAATTGAGAAATCGTAACATTCTGGTATCGGCAGCAGCAGGTTCCGGAAAGACGGCTGTTCTGGTGGAACGTATCATTACGATGCTGACAGAAGAT
>JBNMJT010000069.1:0-12579 GCA_050873945.1 Dorea sp. | reverse complement strand
GAAAAAAAGTATACACCTCGTATATTTGTATACAAATTATAACGTGTTTTCAAAGAAAATTCAAGGTTGCATGTTGACTTTTTTAGAAATGAGTGTTATAGTCACAGTAGAAACGATTTGTATACAAATTAAAAAAACGTATACAAATAGCACATGAAGAATATCTATCACAAATCATCATTCATGCGCCGGAACAAGAAGACAATATCAGATTGGAAAAGGAAGGTAATTAAGGATGAAATTAGGATTTATCGGTACAGGTAACATGGCATCAGCAATCATGGGCGGAATTATTAAGAATAACGTAATTCCTGCAGAAGAGATCATTGGGGCAGATCTTTTCGCACCTGGAAGAGAAAGAGTTCAGAAAGAATATGGAATCAATGTAACAGCTGATAATAAAGAAGTAGCTTCCAAAGCAGAGACAATTATCCTCTCAGTAAAACCACAGTTCTATGAGAGTGTAATCGCAGACATCAAAGATGTAGTAACAGATAAACAGATCATCATCACAATTGCACCAGGTAAGACACTTGCATGGCTTGCAGAACAGTTCGGAAAAGATGTAAAGATCGTTCGTACAATGCCTAACACACCGGCTATGGTTGGAGAAGGTATGACAGCAGTTTGCCCGAACGAGCACCTGACAGAAGATGAGATCGCATATGTAAAGAGCCTTCTGGAAAGCTTCAGCCGTGCAGAGATCGTTCCAGAGCGTCTGATGGACGTTGTAACAGCAGTAAGTGGAAGCTCACCGGCATATGTATTCATGCTGATCGAAGCTATGGCAGATGCAGCAGTTTCAGGTGGAATGCCAAGAAAACAGGCTTATCAGTTCGCTGCTCAGGCAGTTCTTGGAAGTGCCAAGATGGTTCTGGATACAGGAAAGCATCCTGGAGAATTAAAAGACATGGTTTGCTCACCTGCAGGAACAACAATTGAAGCTGTTCGTACATTAGAAGAACTCGGATTCAGAAGTTCTATCATTGAAGCAATGAAAGTCTGCGAAGAGATGTCAAGAAGCTTATAATTATAATAAAAAAGCAGGATCAAAAAACATGTTGTGATTGAATGACATAATATGTATATTAAGCGGGAATTACAGAGAGTGTGTAGTTCTCGCTTTTTTTGTACTATGTATTTTCCGTATTTGTGATTAATCGTAACGGACAGGACATAGTTATATGGGTATTTGGGGAAAATTGTGTTAGAATATCATTTGGACGAAAATGTTAATGCAGTCAGAAATTGAAAATAATGGCTGCATTGTGAACGAGATAAAAACAGGACAGGTGAGCAGAAAATGAAAAAAGAACTGGATTATTTTATGATCGATGGAGAATTTGGAGGAAACCAGGACTGGTTTACCAATATTGTTATGAACGTCGGCGGATGCGGGGCGGCAACAGCCTGTGACAGCTGCATCTACCTGGCAAAATACAGAGGAATGAAAGAACTGTATCCATTTGATCTGGAGCAGATGGATAAAGAAGCGTATAAAAAATTCAGCCAGATTATGAAGCCATATATCCGTCCGAGAGTCCAGGGTGTGAAAAAGCCGGAGTGGTACATCGAAGGGCTGGAAAAATATATTTCGGATGTAAATAAGAAGTGTGGAACGGATTATCAGATCTGTATGGAGAAATTCGATGGAACAGGAGATGCAGATGAAGCAGAACGCATTATATGTGGACAGATTGATAAAGGCCTTCCGGTTCCCTATCTGATGCTCCGGCACTTGAATATTGAAAAATATAAAGATTTTATCTGGCACTGGTTCCTGGTAGTCGGATATGAAAAGGATGAGCAGGGAACATGGATCGATGTGGCTACTTATGGGGAAAAAGTCCGTCTGAATCTGAAAGAACTGTGGGAAACCGGATGTGAAGAAAAGGGCGGAATTGTAGTGTACGATTTGAAAAAGTAGAAAAAAGACAAAAAATGACCACATTTCATATTTTTTACACATTTTTTTGTTATAATCATTTATAACCGTGAAAAAATAAAAGGTGGGACAGGAAAAGTGAAAAAGCGAATCATGACTGCAGGAATGTTAGCTATGATACTTGCAATGGGACTGACAGCGTGCACAAAAGCAGACACGAAAGCGGACAACACGACAAAGACAGAGAAAACTTCGGAATCAGATGGGAAAAAAGAACAGAAGAAATCTGATAACGAAAAAAATGTAATGAATGCAGAACAGAAAAAGATCTATGAAAAGATCAAGCAGACCTATAATGCGGAAGAGCAGAAAAAGGTTGCGGCTGAATTAGAGACGAAGAAAGCATCACAGGATTATAATCTGAATAATATGCTGATCGAATATAATCCATTCGGAACCAACACACAGTCTCTGTATGTATATTTTAAGACAGATTCAGCAGTAAAAGTATCGTATACGATCCATGTGAAGGATGACAGCATCTCTGATTTCAGCAGGGATGTATATCAGGATGAGGAATATCAGACAGAACATGAATTTCAGGTGATCGGTCTGATCCCGGATACAGAGAATACGATTACATTTTATGTGACAAACGAAGACGGATCTACCGATACGAAGGAAATCGTATATGAAATGGGAAGCCTGTACGGAGAAGAAGAGGTGCAGCTTGATACAGATGTGAAGCAGAGTGCAGACCAGCTGGAAGACGGACTTTATGTGATACTGGGTAATGACAGCAGCTCTATGGACTTCATGTATTACTATGATAACAATGGCGTGTTAAGAGGCGAGGTACCGCTTCTTGGTTACAGAAGTCACAGACTGATCTTTGATGACAATTCCATGTATTACAGCATTTCGGAAAAGAAGATGGCGCAGGTAAACCGTCTCGGACAGGTGACAAATGTCTATAATCTTGGTAACTACAGCCTGCATCATGATTATGTATTTGATGAGAATGGCAATATGCTGATCCTGGCAACGGATATCACTCAGGACAGTGTGGAAGATATCGTGCTGAAGCTGGATGTGAATTCCGGTGAAGTGACAGAAGTGCTGGATCTGGAAGATCTGTTTGGTGATTACAAGAAGACCTGTGTGAAGAATTCTTCGGATGAGTTGGACTGGATGCATATCAATACGATCCAGTATATGGGAAATGGTTCGGTTCTGTTAAGTTCCAGAGAGACATCTACGATCATTAAGGTGGACAATCTTTATGACGAACCGTCGATTGCCTATATGATCGGAGAGAAGGATTTCTGGGAAGATACCTCATATGTAAGTTATGTACTGAATAAAAAAGGTGATTTTACAATCCAGGGCGGTCAGCATGCAATCACATATGAGACAGATGACAGTCTTGCAGATGGTCAGTACTATCTGTACATGTTCGACAATAATATCGGAATCAGTGAGACGAGACCGGATTATGACTGGTCATCCATCGGACTTAAGGTAAGTTCAGCAGTGGATGGAAAGAATTCCAAGTACTATAAATATCTGGTAGATGAAAATGAAGGAACGTTTGAACTGGTAGATTCGTTCAAGGTACCATATTCCGGATATGTCAGCAGCGTACAGGAAGTTGGAGACAATGTACTTGTGGATTCCGGACTGAAGGGAACATTTACGGAATATGATGCGGATCATAAGGCGATCGCAACATATAAGATGGATTATGAGAAATTTATTTACCGTGTATTTAAATATAATTTTGATGGATTCTATTTTGGAAAAAGTGAATAATCCATAAAAATCATAGGGAAGTCTTTACGGATAACGATTTATCCGCTAAAATGAAAGCGTCGGTTTTTGCCGGCGCTTTTGTAATAACAAAGAAAAGAGGAAAATAGAATGGCAAATCCAATCGTTACAATTGAGATGGAAAATGGAGATATCATGAAAGCAGAGCTGTATCCGGAAGTTGCACCGAATACAGTAAATAATTTCATTTCACTGGTGAAGAAAGGTTATTATGACGGACTGATCTTCCACCGTGTTATCAATGGATTCATGATCCAGGGCGGTTGTCCGGACGGAACCGGAATGGGCGGCCCGGGATATACGATCAAAGGAGAATTCGCTCAGAACGGTTTTGCAAATGATCTTGCACATACAGAAGGAGTGCTTTCTATGGCAAGAGCAATGCATCCGGATTCAGCAGGTTCACAGTTCTTTATCATGCATAAAGCAGCTCCACATCTGGATGGAGCATATGCTGCATTTGGTAAGATCATCGAAGGTATGGACATTGTGAATAAGATCGCTGAGACAGATACAGACTACAGCGACAGACCACTGGATGAGCAGAAGATGAAGAAGGTAACTGTGGATACAATGGGAACAGAGTATCCGGAACCGGAAAAAGCTTAAGCTGACGGCAGACAGTAACCGTACAAGTATAAGATGGCAGAATCATAGCAATCAAGAATACAGCGATCAGATACTTCTGATCGCTGTATGCAAATTTCCAACACATATGACGCGGAGGAAAACGACAGATGGAAATGATCCAGACAGAAAAATTAGTATATGAATATGAAAAACGTGATGAAGAAGGCAATGTGATTGGAACATCGCGTGCTATTGATGAAGTAGATATTGAAGCAAAAGAAGGACAGTTTATAGCAGTTCTCGGACATAACGGTTCCGGAAAATCAACGCTTGCCAAGCATCTGAATGCGATTCTGGTGCCGACGGAAGGTTCCGTATGGGTGAATGGAAAGAACACAAGTAATCCAGAAGAACTCTGGGACGTAAGGCAGTCGGCGGGAATGGTATTCCAGAATCCGGATAACCAGATCATTGGTACTGTGGTAGAAGAAGATGTAGGATTCGGGCCGGAGAACCTGGGCATTCCGACAGATGAGATCTGGCAGCGGGTGGAAGAAAGCCTGAAGGCCGTCGGAATGATCGAATACCGTCATCATTCTCCGAACAAGCTATCAGGCGGACAGAAGCAGAGAGTAGCGATCGCCGGAGTCGTAGCGATGGAACCAAAATGCATCGTTATGGATGAACCGACGGCAATGCTTGATCCGGTCGGAAGAAGAGAAGTCTTAAAGACGGTCCATAAGCTCAGAAAACAGAAGAATGTCACGGTGATCCTGATCACGCACTACATGGAAGAAGTCGTAGATGCGGATAAGATCTTTGTAATGGATCACGGAAAAGTCGTGATGGAGGGAACTCCGAAAGAGATATTCTCCAGAGTGGATGAACTGAAAAGTTACCGGCTGGATGTGCCGCAGGTGACAATTCTGGCGGACGAGCTTAGAAAACGCGGACTGGATATTCCTAAGGGAATACTAAGGAAAGAAGAATTGGTAGAGGCAGTGGAGCGTTTGACAAAATAGACGTCCTGGCAATTACGCATTTACAACAATAGAACATTTGATGTTAGAAATGGTGAGAAGAAATGACAGACATTGCAATTAAGATAGAACATTTGAATTATGTATACAGTCCCGGGACTGCATACGAAAAACATGCACTCAAGGACATTTGTCTGGAGATCCCACATGGAGAATTTGTGGGGATCATCGGGCATACAGGATCCGGAAAATCGACACTGATCCAGCACCTGAACGGACTGGTGAAGGCAACGGATGGTGCATTATATTATAACGGAGAGAATATTTACCAGAATGGCTATGATATGCGTGCACTCCGTAATCAGGTCGGACTGGTGTTCCAGTATCCGGAGTATCAGTTGTTCGAGATTGATGTACTGACAGATGTGTGCTTTGGTCCGAAGAATCAGGGACTTAGTAAAGAAGAGTGTGAAAAACGTGCGCTGGAAGCGCTGAAACTGGTAGGATTAAAAGAAAAATATTACAAATCTTCTCCGTTTGAACTCTCAGGCGGACAGAAACGAAGAGTGGCGATTGCCGGAGTTCTGGCAATGCGACCGAAGGTTCTGGTCCTTGATGAGCCGACGGCGGGACTTGATCCGAAGGGAGGAGACGATATCCTGGATCAGATTGCATACCTGCATAAGCAGAGTGATATGACGGTCATCCTGGTGTCACACAGTATGGAAGATATTGCAAGATATGCGGACCGGATCATTGTAATGAACAAGGGATCGGTGATGTATAACGGTACACCGAAAGAGGTGTTCGCACATTATCAGGAGCTGGAAAAGATAGGACTTGCGGCTCCGCAGGTAACGTATATCATGCATGACCTGAAAGAAAAAGGTTTACCGGTCAAGGTAAATGTGACAACTGTGGAAGAAGCGGCAGATGAGATTATGCAGGCACTGGAGAAGAAGATATGATAAGAGATATAACAATCGGACAATATTATCCGGCAAAGAGTGTGTTACACAGATTAGACCCAAGAGTAAAACTGGTAGGAACGCTGCTGTATCTGATCTCACTGTTCTTATTCAACAGCATTCCGGGATACGTGATGACGACGCTGTTCCTCATCGTTATTATCAAGATGTCAAAAGTGCCGTTTTCTTTTATAGTAAGAGGTTTGAAACCGGTCATCATGCTTCTGATGATCACGGTGCTGTTCAACTTGTTTCTGACAAGGGATGGAGCGGTGCTGTTCCATGCATGGATTTTCACGATTACAGAAGGCGGCTTAAGGACAGCGGTATATATGGCAATCCGTCTGATCTACCTGATCATCGGTTCGTCACTTATGACATTTACGACGACACCGAATGAATTGACGGATGGAATCGAAGAATTACTCGGACCACTGAACAAGATTCATGTTCCGGTACATGAGATTGCGATGATCATGTCCATTGCACTCCGCTTTATCCCGATCCTTCTGGAAGAGACGGACAAGATCATGAAAGCGCAGATTGCGAGAGGTGCCGACCTGGAGAGCGGTAATATGATCCAGAAGGCGAAGAGTATGATACCGATTCTGGTTCCACTGTTCGTATCAGCATTCCGAAGAGCGAATGATCTTGCAATGGCGATGGAGGCAAGATGCTACCGCGGCGGCGAGGGACGTACGAAGATGAAGCCGTTAAAATACCGTAGGGAAGACAGAATGGCATATATTACGGTAATCGCATATGTGGTGCTTGTGGTGTTGATCGGAAGATTTGTACCACTGCATATATGGGTATTTTAGAAGACATGCAGCAATCAGATAAGGGGACGGAGGTAAAAATCTCCGTCCCTGATTTATTCCGGAATACGATTATGTGAAAGGAAGGAAGAAGGATATCATGAGAAGAATCAGAATATTCGTAGCATATGATGGGACGAATTACTGCGGCTGGCAGATTCAGCCGAATGGAATCACAATAGAAGAAAAACTGAATAAAGCACTGAACAGACTTACCGGAGAAGACATCCGGATCATCGGAGCAAGCCGGACAGATTCGGGGGTGCATGCACTTGGAAATGCGGCAGTATTTGATACAGAATCTAAGATTCCACCGGAGCGATTTGCCTATGCATTGAACCAGAGACTTCCGGAAGATATTGTAGTAGTGAAGTCGGATGAAGTGCCATTGGACTGGCATCCGAGATATCAGGACAATATTTCCAAAACATATGAGTATCATATCTATAACGCAGAGATGCCGAATCCATTAAAGACGAGATATTGTACATTTGTATCATTTCCACTGGATATAGATGCAATGAGAGAAGGTGCGGAATATCTGATTGGAGAACATGATTTTGTAAGCTTCTGTAATATCAGGACAAATACGCAGGATACAGTGAGAACGGTATATGACCTGACGATTGAGAAAAAAGACGATGAGATTGTACTGCGTGTTACCGGAAATGGATTCCTGTACAACATGGTCCGTATTATCGCAGGTGTTCTGATCCGGGTCGGCAGGGGATTCTATACTCCGGAAAAAGTAAAGGATATTCTGGACGCGAAGGTACATACTTCGGAGGGAGCAACAGCACCTCCGAATGGACTTGTATTGGTAAAAATAGATTATAAATAATCAATGAACGGTCGGTATTTTGGATAATATACAGAAAATAATCGGAATAACGTACAAAAATAAAAAATAACGCCATTAAAAGTTAAGAATATGTTAAAATACATCTGTCTGACATGAATTTGACGAAGTCGGACGGAAGGAGAGAACTTATGGAAATGTTATTGTATCTCGTTCCGGTATTTGGAATCCTTGGACTGCTTTTTGCAGCTTATCTGGCAGCAAGAGTAGGAAGACAGGATGCCGGAAACGACAGAATGAAAGAAATCGCCGCAGCGATCAGTGATGGTGCGCAGGCATTTCTGACAGCAGAGTACAAGATTCTGGTTATTTTCGTTGCAGTATTGTTCGTACTCATCGGAATCGGAATTGGTAACTGGATTACTGCTGTATGCTTTGTAGTAGGAGCTTTATTCTCAACACTCGCAGGTTTCTGCGGAATGAAGGTTGCTACAAAAGCAAATGTAAGAACTGCGAATGCAGCAAAAGAAAAAGGAATGAACAAAGCACTCTCAATTGCATTCTCCGGTGGAGCTGTAATGGGTATGTGTGTAGCTGGTTTTGGTGTATTTGGTGTCAGCATCATTTACATTCTGACCAAAAATGTTGATATTATTACTGGATTCAGTTTAGGAGCTTCTTCAATCGCTCTGTTTGCCCGTGTTGGTGGTGGTATCTATACAAAAGCTGCTGACGTAGGAGCTGACCTTGTAGGTAAAGTAGAAGCTGGTATCCCGGAAGATGACCCGCGTAACCCGGCTGTTATCGCTGATAATGTAGGTGATAACGTAGGTGACGTTGCAGGTATGGGAGCGGACCTTTTTGAGTCTTATGTAGGAGCACTTGTATCAGCACTGACACTTGGAATCGTATATTATAAAGCTGAGGGAGCAATCTTCCCACTCCTGATCGCAGGACTTGGACTGGTAGCTTCTATCCTCGGAACATTCTTTGTAAAAGGTGATGAGAATTCTAATCCGCACAAAGCATTAAAGACTGGTTCTTATGTAGCAAGTGCACTGGTACTGATCGTATCTTGTGTACTCAGTAAAGTATTCTTCGGAGATTTCAAAGCAGCGATCGCTATCGTAGCTGGTCTGATCGTAGGACTTCTGATCGGTATCATCACAGAAGTATATACATCCGGAGATTATAAATCTGTAAAAGAGATCGCAGAGCAGTCAGAGACTGGATCTGCAACAACAATCATCAGTGGTCTTGCAGTAGGTATGAAGTCTACAGCAATCCCGATCCTTCTGATCTGCGTTGGTATCTTCGTTGCATACCAGACATGCGGACTTTACGGTATCGCACTTGCCGCTGTAGGAATGCTTTCTACAACAGCTATTACAGTAGCCGTAGATGCTTACGGACCGATCGCTGACAATGCCGGTGGTATTGCAGAGATGTCCGAGCTTGATCCACACGTTCGTCAGATCACTGACAAACTGGATGCCGTTGGTAACACAACAGCAGCTATGGGTAAAGGTTTCGCTATCGGATCTGCAGCTCTGACAGCACTGGCTCTGTTCGTATCTTACGCAGAAGCAGTACATCTTAAGACAATTGATATCCTTGACTCACGTGTCATCATCGGAATGCTGATCGGTGGAATGCTTCCATTCTTATTCTCAGCTATGACAATGTCATCTGTATCAAGAGCAGCATACCAGATGATTGAAGAAGTAAGACGTCAGTTCAAGACAATGCCTGGAATCATGAAGGGTACAGAAAAACCAGATTACAAATCATGCGTTGCTATCTCAACAACAGCAGCATTAAAAGAAATGCTGGTTCCTGGTGTTATGGCAGTGCTTGCACCACTGGTAGTCGGAATCCTTCTTGGACCTTCTGCACTTGGCGGACTTCTTGCAGGAGCACTCATAACAGGTGTTATGATGGCGATCTTCATGTCTAATGCAGGTGGAGCATGGGATAACGCTAAGAAATATATCGAAGATGGTAACCACGGTGGAAAAGGAAGCGAAGCTCACAAAGCAACTGTAGTTGGAGATACTGTTGGTGATCCGTTTAAAGATACATCAGGACCTTCTATCAACATCCTGATCAAACTGATGACAGTTGTATCACTGGTATTTGCACCACTGTTCCTGTCAATCGGCGGATTATTATAATTAGATTATAAAAAGCTTGAAAATGAAAAACGATATCTGTACCAGAATAAGGTGTACAGATATCGTTTTTTTTGATACCAAAGTATGCAAAAGAAGTTGTTCATGATGCGGAAAAATATGAGAGAAGGCAAAATTTATAAAAAAGTTGAGAAAAATATAAGAATTGGGGGACTGGCAACCACCCGCCGTTTGTGATAATATATGTGTCGGGACTTTTATTAATTTTTGAAAATAGATAGAAAAGAGGCAATAAACATGACAAAAGTAGACATTATTTCCGGATTCCTCGGAGCAGGAAAAACTACATTTATCAAAAAGCTGCTCAGCGACGTATGGGCAGGCGAGAAACTTGTGCTGATCGAAAATGAATTTGGTGAGATCGGTATCGATGGCGGCTTCCTGAAAGATGCAGGAATCGAGATCACAGAGATGAACTCAGGATGTATCTGCTGTACACTGGTTGGTGACTTCAGCAAAGCACTGGTAAAAGTATTAGATGAGTATCATCCGGACCGTGTTATCATCGAGCCATCAGGAGTTGGTAAATTATCCGACGTAGCAAGAGCAATCGAGGCTGTAGAGAAAGATGCAGACATCGAGATCGACGGAAGAATCACAGTTGTAGATGGTAAAAAAGCGAAGATGTACATGAAGAACTTCGGAGAATTCTTCAAAGATCAGGTAGAACATGCATCTACGATCGTTGTGAGCCGTACACAGATGATGACAGATGAAAAAGTAGAAGAGTGCGTACACACACTTCGTGAAGAGAATGCAGAAGCAACGATCATCTCTACACCATGGGATGAGCTTGGCAGAGAGGCAATCAGCCATGCACTGACAAAGGGAGCAGAGATTGAGAGTCTGTTCGAAGATCATGAAGATCACGATCATGATCACGACCATGATCACTGCGACCACGATCATCATGACCACGACCATGATCACTGCGACCACGATCATCATGACCACGACCATGATCACTGCGACCACGACCATCATGACCACGACCATGATCACTGCGATCACGACCACCATGATCATGACTGCTGCTGTGGACATGATCACGACCATGATCATCACCACCATCATCATGCGGATGATGTATTTACAAGCTGGGGCAAAGAGACTGTTCATAAATATACCGAAGAAGGACTGGATTACCTGCTGAAAGCACTGTCAGAGACAACTTCTTACGGAACAATTCTTCGTTCAAAAGGTATCATCCAGATGACAGACGGATCATGGAAGCAGTTCGACTTAGTACCGGAAGAATACGAAGTAAGAGAAGGTCAGCCGGACTACACAGGACGTATCTGTGTAATTGGAACTGATCTGAAGGAAGAAGACCTTCTGAAGTTATTCCATGTATAGGACTGCAGCTGCAGCAGCCTTCATACGAAAGTATGCAAGAAGAACTGCCGATGGATGCAGATAACGATTTATGCTTGGCTCCATAATTATTATGGAGCCAAAAATCATGATAAAAAGTAAATTAAAAGATTATAGAAAACAGATAAAAGGAAAGAGGTGCGAGTATGGCAACACCTATGTTTATTGTTACCGGATTCTTAGACAGTGGTAAGACAACCATGATCAAAGATACCCTGATGGAACAGGAATGGATCGAACCGGGACTTACACTGTTGCTTCTCTGTGAAGAAGGAGAGGAAGAGTATCCGGAAGAATATTTAAAAGAGAAGAATATGGCAGTTCTGAAAATCGAGGAATTCGATCAGCTGAACACTGTATTTTTCAAAAACTGTGAAAGAAATTATCATCCGGCACAGATCATTATCGAGTATAATGGAATGTGGAAACTGGAAGATCTGCTTTCTATCAGATATCCAAGAAGCTTCGAGCTTCAGGGCGTATATTCTACCGTGAATGGTACAACCCTTGATATGTATCTGATGAATATGAGAAATATGCTGATGGAGCAGCTCACAGAGTCGGAACTGATCGTCGTTAACAGATGTGCAGAAGGCGTCAACAGATCCGGATTCAGACGAGCACTGAAAGTACAGAACCCGATGGCTCAGCTTCTGTTTGAAGATATGCAGGGCAAGATCATTGAGCCGTCCGAAGAAGATCTCCCATACGATGTAAAAGGGGACAAGATCGTCCTGGATGATGTTGACTTTGGAGTATGGTATGTAGACGCATATGATCATCCGGAATTATATCTGCATAAAGAGATTGATTTCAAAGGACAGATCTTCCGCCCAAAGGGAATGCCGGATAACATGTTCGTCCCAGTCAGAGAGATTATGACTTGCTGTGCAGACGATGTACGTTACTACGGATATCCATGTAAAGCAGAAAAGAAGATCGACGTAAAGACAAAATCCTGGATGCAGGTCCGTGCAAGATTCGAGTACGAGGCAGTAAGTTCCTTTGGAAACAAACAGCCGGTATTGTACCTGATCGATATGGAACCTGCGGAAGAACCAGAAGATAAGGTTGTATATCTTGGGTAATTGCTATTTAGTTGATTAACGGAGTTGGCCTCTCGATCACTGAAGAACACCGTATAGGACACTTCTTGTTCAGGT
>JBNMJT010000068.1:0-13020 GCA_050873945.1 Dorea sp. | reverse complement strand
GGATAGATTGGTTGTGTAAAGCTGCTGTTTATAACCGAATGTAAAAATATAATAGTATTCTGTCAGTTCTTTCCACGCAACTGCTGCATCATACAGTAATCCGTGGTCCTTGTTTTCCATACACATCATCTCCCTTATCACATAAATAAGAGCCTTGCCGAAGCAAGGCTCTCACTAAGCGTTTTTCTTCGATTCGAAGAATCTATTCGGCTTGTGGTTACCGCATAACCCACGGTCTGGCTCCACAATCGGCTGAAACCGAACCAGTCAATTGCTTCATCACCGCGATAGCTGGTCATCGCCGCTATCCTCTGAAATCATTATATCACAAAATTGCCAGAGTTCAATAGCTCTGAAAAATTTTGTGGAGCTAGAATTTCCACGCTCATCTGTATTATATGCAGAATTCTGGAAATAGCAACATTATATTTTGTGGTAAGCATATATTCGCTTTGAGTGCGAGAATAGTTTAGATAAATTCAAAATATTTGTGCAGGTCTTTGTGATCCTCCTGTGTTAGAGCTACACCTCTTGATTCATTCATCAATTTTCACAGTACTGGATTGTTCTCCACCAGCTTGATCGCCTGTGCCTGCATTTCCCGGTATTCTGGATGGTTCTTTTTCAGATACCGAATCACCCATCCTTCCACGGATTCCCATAGTGTACTTTGTTCCCATATGATGTCCTGCTTTTTTCGCATATTGCATTTCTCCCTTCTGAGTGTGTTCTTTTCAGTTACATGACTATACCAGAAGTTGGGAAAATAGCAATTCATCAGATGTACTGAAAAAGAGTGGGGGAGATTGGGGATAGTAGACAATAGAGGAAATCAGGGTAAAAGAAAAGCCATGGCTTGGTTGCCATGACTATCTTTTTTATTGTCCACTTGTTGCTACACCTGCAAGTTTGACGGTAACATCATATGTCGTTGTATCGTTTTCAATTGCTTTGCCATTGATGCAATCAGCGTCAGTACCTTCCATCCAAATATATACATGAATAAGAGTCCCGTTATAATCAACATTTGTGGCGATTGGCATAGAACCATCTGTCACTGTATAATTATCACCATTTTTACTGGCAACCCAATTTATCCCGTTTTGATCTATAAATTTTCCATCACCTGTTCCAAAAATATGATTATAAGAAGATTCTACTAAGACAGGATTTTCCTTATCATTTTTTATACTCGTCCAACCATTGATTGCCATAAAATCATTCCCCTTGCCAGTTTCGTCTTTTACAGCATAAACAACCTTTAATGTTTCTGTCCCAGTTCCCTTTCCGTCTGCTCCTACTGGCTCAGTAGTAATTGCAACACGAAGTGAATCTGTAAATGTTGAAACACCGTTACCATTTTTTGCAGTAATCACAATTGGTGGTTCATTTCCATCATCTTCCAAATATACGTCAGCTAAACCTGTTTGCGAAATTGTGTAGACGATATAATCACTCTTAATAAAGGCGAAATATTTTTTATCCAATGTATATTGTCCCGGTTTTGCATCCGCTCCTGTATCGAAGTTAGGAGATTTATAATTAACCACTTTTCCGGCATCGTTCATGCCTTGGCAAATGTACCAATTGATTATATCATCAGAAGAAGCTGGACTTAGAATACCTCCATTTGAAAATGCCTCCAGTGATTTTGTACCGCTACCATGATCAGCACCAGAAGCAGCATCATTGATTTGCAGAACAAATCCATTTGTTTTGGCACTTACTGTATTTGTAGTCGCCTTCACTGTGTTATTTGCAACATACCATGCATATGTTGCAGAAGAAAGTGCAATCAATGCAGCTAACGCACCTGCTGCAGCACCGATTAACTGTTTTTTCAGCATTGAAATGGTGTTATTTGTGCTCATCATAATCCCCTTTCTGCAAAATTGCTGATATTCCTAAAAGCAGGATACATTCCTGCTTTTGAGAATATCCCCCACGCCACAACCGTGAGGAATACTTATATGTTATCTTATGCGTTATTTACTTGCATTAGGTGCATTCACTTCCGTGCCCTGAGTATTAACAGGTGTTGCTGTAAATGTAACAGTTGCACCGATTGCGGTCAGTTTATCCAAATTGTCTGTATAGACATTTGTCTCTGAGCCATCATAGAATACGTAAACATCTACGCCTACAGAACTATTAGCTGCAATTGTGTCAGCAAGAACTCCATCTGTATTGTTACCTGCCGCTGAAACTTTGTCCTTGTATTCTGTTAATACAGTGCCATCTGCGCTCTTTTTATAAACTGCCCAGTTATCACCACATACTACTAATACAGAAAGAGCATTTTCAAGTCCGGCAGTACCTGTTGAAGTGAGTTCAACACCAGCTACTTTTAAATTTTTAAAAGATCCTGCTTTTGCATCAGCAGTACCAATTTTGAAGCTCTTCTTAATTGCGAACTCACCTGTTACAGCCACTGTAGTATCTCCAACATCATAACGTGAGTTTGTTAATTCTGTTGTCGCAGTAGATGCACTTGCGTATGCAGATTTAAATAATGGTTTGTTATCTGTATTCTTTACAACCTGTGCCGGATACAACTTTACATCTGCTTCATCTGCATAAGAAATAGATGTTATAGATTCCTCAGTGATCGCGGTCTTATCAATTTTCAGGAACGGTGCATTACTCTGTGCACTAATTTTACTTGTCGTAGCTTTTACACTATTATTACTTACAAACCAAGCATATGTACTTGATCCCAGCGCTACAGCGGCAACCAATACCATAGCGATAGCTGCTGCGAGTTGTTTCTTGAGCGCTTTTACGCTTTTTGTTTCGTTCATTTTATTTCCTCCCATTCATTCTCTCAGCATGAAGGGACACTTTACGGCTTCGGGACCTGTATACTCTCCTGTCATCAGATCGTACTCTCACCGGGCCCGGTTGAAAGAGTTACTCCATCACCGTATCCGGTGAGGATTCCATCTCATAACAGGCGGGCTGCCCTTCGGCCATATCTCTTCTGCTGTATTTCTATCCCTTGTTTCCTCAGGATTTCATCTATATAAGCAGTGGTTGTGGCACTGTTTATACCTCAAATAGTAAATAGTAATTATTAATTTTTACTTGTTTCTCCGGTTCTTCCAGGTGATTTCCCTGTCAGAATAATAACTGTCGTTCGGAGCATCATTTCCTGCTGCATTAATCGGCTTATCTCCGGTCAATGTATCTTTAATATCTTTTACAAATTTCCATACCAGACTTGTATCATCATCATAATCGGCATCAATATGCATGCTGAACTGCACACTTCCTCCGATAATGGAGTCCACACATTCCGGATCGTCACCTTCCATCCAGATAACGATGGTATAGCGGTCTACATTTCCTACCAGGAAATCTTTTTCATGATAGCGGCATACTACATCCTTTGATTTGAACTTCTTGCAGCCGGCTTCTGCCTTCCCGTCCTTTGCAGGCGCGGCATATACAACACGCTTTCCATTTCTCCATACTGCTACGCGGACCGCTTTTTCTGCGCCTTTGGCACAGGAATCCAGTGTGATTCTTGCAATGTAACCGAGATCTTCTTTTCCGGCATTTCTCACATAATATGTATATGCCATATAGTTCTTGCCATTATGGCTTCCCTGTTTGCCGTCCAGATTATCCGGAAGATCATCGATGGATATATTCGTTGCATCTTTGACTGCGTTTGCCGTCAGTCTGGCTGTCGCATCTTCGAACTCGCCGCTTTCGGAAATGGCAATTCCGCGCCGGTACAGTTCCAGACGGTTCAGGTTGATCGTAAAGTTTCCCATCTTCTCCTGAGAAAATGCGATGATAAACAGTATCGCTACCGTCAGCATCATTCCCATCAGTACCAGATGAAGCTTGTCCATCCTCAGAAGTGCTGCACCGATTCTTTTTCTCTGTCTGTGCGGCACATACATACTGACGATCGTCTCCGGATCTACATCATCTCCGTACTTTTCCAGCATATCTTCCAGCTCTTCAATACGGACGATCTGATCCGTCTTCTTCTTTTTCTTATTTCTTCCCCTGCCGAACCGTTTTTTCTTGTTACCAGTTTCTTTTCCCGGTTTATCATCCGGCTCATCATTCAGATCCAGCTCTTTATAGTCTGTATTTTCCTTTATTTCATTTTCAGTCTGTTTCTCTTTTTTATCCTTTTTCCACTTCATGCTACTTCTCACAGCTTATATCTTTTCTTTACATAAGCTACATAATCCTGCATTGATCTGCGCTCTTCTGTTCCTGCAAATCTCAACTGGACACCGGCCACAAAGCGGAACGGTCCGCCCTTTGGCATCTCACGCATCCAGCAGATCACGCCTACCACTTCTGTAGCCGGCATTCCCTCCGAAGCTGTCCCAATACGAGGAAGTGTAAAGATACAAGTCTCTCCCACCTCAAACCAGCGGTTCATATATACAGCAAGACCATTATTGGAAATATCCATAGTCTCTCCGGTTTCCTGATCGATCTCTCCCTGTGAATTCAACGCCCAGGTATCCTGCATATATGTTACCGGAAGTTCTACTTTCATACGAACGTCAATACGCTTGACAAACTGACGGTTCTCCGATACTCTTCTGATCTTCCAGTAGCGGCGGATTCCTTCTTTTACCACATCGTCCACATAGCCTGCAACGATACGGGTCTCCTCGCCTTCTTCATATTGAAACAGAAATTTCTGACTTTCATCTGCTGCCAGTGCTTTCCCATCCATCATCGGAACAGATACCAGAAATGCTGATTCATCAAGTTCTTTATTAAATGTACTGATCATATTAAATACCGGTTCCTGACCAACTGCTGCTTCTTTTGCAAGCTGCATCTTTGTCCCACGCTTGATACTTAACGTTCCCATTTTATATTTACTCTCCTCTGATTTTGTCTAAAAATGTATTTTCTCATATAATATACTACCATATCAACTAAGAGAAGTCCATAATTTCATGCCAATTATTCCCATAACAAGGAACGGGCCAAGGGCAAAACTGTCCTTCCGCCCCATTTTTCCTGTCAGTAACATACACACCGCATATACACCACTCAGTATAATTCCAAGACCTGCCGCCAATGCAATCTGCCTGTATCCAAGCAGGAATCCCGATGCTCCCATCAGCTTCACGTCCCCGCCTCCAAAGCCGCCTTTTAACAATACCGTTATAACAAGCATCGGAACGGCAATGATACAGCCTCCGAGTATCCGGCTTCCCATAGTCTCTCCCGTCCGGAAAACGATTTCCAGACAGGCAAGGAGCAGAATGCCGCCGTGTGTCCACGGTTCAATCTTCTGCTCCTTCTGGTCTGTATATGCTATGCGGCA
Organism: Dorea sp.; assembly: GCA_050873945.1. Classification (GTDB taxonomy): domain Bacteria; phylum Bacillota; class Clostridia; order Lachnospirales; family Lachnospiraceae; genus Dorea_A. The sequence goes on along the minus strand of JBNMJT010000068.1, from coordinate 7,706 downwards.
AAGGATCAGCAGATATACCGCTCCGATTGCCCATTCAACATATTTTTCAATGATTATCTTAGATCTTCCTTTCCATATACAGCTTTAATAGCATTTCTTACATGGTTCCAGTCCCTGTGCTTCTGCTTCTGACTTCGTCTCTTCTTTTGCCGTATTCGGATTCATACTGCCGCAGTGATTTGTCTTATGGTATTTGGTTCCGGTTGCGGATACCCAGACATGTTCTTCTGCCGCCTGTTGTACTCCCGCTGCACTTTCCGCTGCCGCAGACTGCTGTGTCTGTACACTCTGCGCTGCACTCTGTGCCGTGCTTGCCTCTGACGCGCTCTGCGTTCCCTGGTCAGACTCATTTCCCGGTGTGTAATCGTTGCAAGGTGCCGCACTCCAGTTCAGCTTCGTTCCGTCACTGGTCACAACGATCGTTCCCTGCTTATCCGTTCTATATACCTGGATCTCCATGCTCTTTAATTTATCCATGGTATCCTTGTCTGGATGCCCGTATTTGTTATTATTACCACAGCTGATCACTGCATATTCCGGCACTGTCTTCTGCAGGAAATCCCATGATGTGGCCGTTGCCGATCCATGATGTCCCGGAACAAGTACATCACAGCTTAAGTCTATTCCCGAATTGCACATTGCGGCTTCGCTTTCATGCTCCGCATCTCCGGTAAATATAAAGCTGTTTGTCCCATTTACCAGCCGGATTGCAACGGAATTATTATTACTGCCTTTCGCTTCGATCTTCTCCGGTGCAAGGATTTCAAAAGAACCGCTTCCGAACTTGTATGTCTTTCCAACCGCCGGATGCTTCATCTTCAGTCCGTCATTTTTTACTGCTTTTACGAATGATTTATACAACTGACTTGTGTGTACATAATTGCTCGATATCACATTTTTCACATCAAATGCATTCAGGCAGCCGATCAGTCCGGCCATATGATCAGCATCGTAATGACTGCTGATCAGGTAGTCAATCTTTTTCACACCCTGTTCTTTCAGATATGCGACTACGAATCTCGATGTCTTTCTGTCTCCGCCGTCATAGATCAGATTCTTTCCTTCCGACTGCACCAGGATCGACAATCCCTGTCCCACATCGAGGAAATGTACTTTCATCTCTCCGGTCTGTGTTACCGCACTGTTGTCCGCTGCCTGTACCGGCACCTCCATCCCTGCACCTGCCATTGCAAGCACCATAAGGATTGGTATCAATACCGATACCAGTCTCTGTCTCCATGTTCTCTTCTGTAATTGTTTCATCTGATTCTTCCCCTTTCACACCCACAGCTTTATTATACATAAAATTAACTTCCGTGGCAAAAAAACACTTGCAAATCTGTGAAAATGCGCTATAATTATATTCGTGGCTGTCACAGACACATGCTGGAATAGCTCAGTCGGTAGAGCACTTCACTCGTAATGAAGGGGTCGTCGGTTCAAGTCCGATTTCCAGCTTAAAAAAAGGAATCCTTTTAGCGGATTCCTTTTTTGTTTCCATTTATTATTTTTTTCAGTTTATTTTCCGATTCTTTTTCCTGCATATGCACGGTCATCTGAGGATATGGAATCTCAATTCCGTTCTCATCCAGTGCGATTTTGATCTCTTCCAGCATTCTCCATCTCGTCGCCCAGTATTCTTCATTCTTCACCCAGGCACGGATTCCAAGTACCACTGCACTGTCTGCCAGATCATGCACGAACACATTGATCTGTTCATTTTTGATAATGCATTCATCTTTGACAAGCAGGCTTTCGATCACCGATTTTGCCTGCCGGATATCTGCATCATAAGAGATTCCCACCCGCAGATCCAGCTGTCTTTCGTCTTTCGCCGTTGCATTGGTGATACTGTTATTGGTCAGCATTCCATTCGGGATTACGATAGTCTTGTTATCAATGGTACTGAGTTTGGTATAGAAGATCTGGATCTCTTTTACCGTTCCTTCCTTCCCATTTGTATCTTCGATGATGTAATCTCCAACCACAAACGGTTTCAGCAGAAGGATCAGCACGCCGCCGGCAAAATTCGACAGGCTTCCCTGCAATGCAAGACCGATTGCCACACCCCCGGATGCCATCAGTGCTGCCACGGATGTTGTATCGAATCCAAGACTGGAGATCAGACTGAAGATCAAAAGTGCATACAGACCATATTTCAAAAGCGAATCCACGAACTGTTCTACTCCTTTATCCGCTCCGGACCGTTCAAAAGAACGTCTGACGATCTTCCGGATCCACTTTATCACCAGCCTTCCTACGAAGAATGCTATTAATGCTACCAGTACTTCCAGGCCAAATGTGATCAGTCCCGGGATACTGTCCTGCACATATTGTGTCAGCTGGTTCACCTGTTTGACAGCCTCCTGCGTCGCATCGGTTACTTCCTGTGTCGTATCTGCAATTGTTGTCGTATCTGTCATATATTTATTATACTCCTGTTGTTTTTCTTATTTCAGCGCAAGGAATGCGCTTACGTTCCCCCTCTTGTCTCCTGTCGTCCTATGCGAAAACAGAATATCCGGATTGCAGTGTGTACATACATTCGTTACCGCAATATGTTCTTTTAAAATTCCTGCCTCCCTGAATACCAGTTCATTGGCACGCCAGAGATTCAGCTGGTATTTACCGTTTTCTTTTTGATAGAACAGCTCTTCCCAGAATTTTTCTTCAAAGCTTTCACGGAATTTATCGATCACATCCTCACTGACCTCATAGCAGTCCTGACAGATGGACGGACCGATTGCAGCCAGTATGTCTTTGGGATCTGATCCGTATGTCTTCTGCATCCGTTCTACCGTGACCTTGCCTATCTTTCCAACCGTTCCGCGCCATCCGGAATGTGACAGGCCGATTGCCTTCTTCACCGGATCTACAAAATACAGCGGGACACAGTCTGCATAAAATGTAACCAGACAGATCCCCGGTACATTTGTGATCATCCCGTCTGTTTCCAGAAAACGTCTTCCCTTGTCTTCTGCTTTTACTACAGCCACATTGGTCGTATGTGTCTGATTGGTAAATGTCATATCTTCCGGCTTTACACCGATTGCTTTTGCGATTCTTCTCTGATTCTCTCTGACATCTTCCGGATCGTCGCCTCTGGTCGTGCTGATGTTCATCGTTGCCCAGCAGCCTTTGCTGACACCGCCAAGTCTGGTGGAAAATGCATGATTCACGATCCCGGTCTCTTCTAACATAGGATAACTCAGGAACGGAACTCCCTCTACTTCCTTTTCATCAAATATATGTTCCTGATTTTTATAATGTAAATCCAGACTCATACCGCTTTTCATCCTTTCTGTTTCAGTGTTCCTCTTATCCGGCATAATCAAATGCATTCCGGTAAAGAGTCACTTTCTTATCTTCTATGCTCACCACATCGAACCGGCATGGCACATCATCATACCCATTTACCGTCATAAAATAAAGTGCACTTTTGGAAATGACTCTCTGCTTCGCCGGATTTACCGCCTCTGCCGGATGTCCTTTTCTGTCCGAAGCGCGGTATTTTACCTCGCAGAACACCAGATATTCCCCGTCTTCTGCTATGATATCAATCTCTCCTGTTTTACACCGGTAATTATATTCCAGAATCCGGTATCCCTGTTGTTCCAGATATTTTCCGGCAAGCCGTTCATAATAACTTCCGGTTTCCCGGTTATTTTTCCATTCTTTTCCCGAAGTTTCCGCCATACTTCTCCTGACCGCCGTTTCTTTCTCTTTCGCAGGCCCGCTGCTATGTCCTCCTGCTTATTTTCTGTCTAAGCTGTATTTTATATATTTTTATATATTTTTTATATATATTTTTTTATAAATGTCATTCTATGTATCGGAGATGGTCCTAATTCTTTCAGGCCTTCTATATGTTTCTTCGTGCCATAACCTTTATTGCTTGCAAAATCATATCCCGGAAGTACCTTGTCATACTCTACCATCAGACGGTCCCTGGTTACTTTCGCAATGATACTTGCCGCTGCGATCGATACGCTCTTGGCATCTCCTTTGATGATCGGGACCTGTGGGATCTCTACCTCCGGTATGGTCACTGCATCATTCAGCAGCAGATCCGGCTGCACTTTCAGATCCGCAATTGCCATCCGCATTGCCTCATATGTTGCCTGCAGGATATTGATCTCATCGATTCTTGCCGGACTCACTACACCGATTCCTGTTGCCACAGCACGTTCCATAATCTCATCATACAGTGCTTCTCTTTTCTTTTCCGAAAGCTTCTTGGAATCATTCAGATACAGGATCGGATCATCTTTCGGCAAAATGACTGCACCGGCCACTACCGGACCTGCAAATGGTCCACGCCCCACTTCATCGATCCCACAGATGTACTGACAGTCCCCATATTCTCTTTCATAGACACTCATGGCTTCTGTCCGTTCCAGTTCTTTCTGAAGCTTTTCCTGCTGTTTTCTCAGCTTTTCCTCTTCTCTTTTATTCATGTCGGATCACTCCTATATTGTTAAGCGGATAGATACGCACCCAGGCTCTTCCGATCAGATCGTCTCTCTTCAGTACGCCCACACTCGGATCCCTGCTGTCCATACTGTGATTACGGTTATCGCCCATCACAAAGTATTCGTCTTCTCCCAGCGTAACCGGATCTGCTGCCGTCTGAGGATCCCTGATCCGCTCTTTTCCGTAGATATCGCTGGTCAGTTTTTCTCCGTCTATATACACATATCCATCCTGAATCTGTACTGTCTCTCCCGGCATTCCGATAATACGTTTGATATAATACGTATCTTCTTCATACTTATATGGAAATACAATAATATCATACCGTTTCGGATCCCGGAACCGGTAACTGATCTTATCCACGATCAGGTTGTCTCCATTCTGAAGCGTCGTTTCCATGGAAGATCCACTTACCATGGTCCTCTGTCCGACAAATGTGATGATCAGATAAGTCAGGCCGATAATGATCAGTATATACACGAGCCACCCGCCCAGTTCACTTAAAATACTGCTCTCTTCCTCTTCTCTCTTTGAACGTCTAGACATATCCGTATCGTTCCTCTCTAGTATGCATCCGGATATTCCAGCGTCAGTCTGCCGAGACGGCCGTTACGGAAATCATCCATCAGAAGAACCGATGCCTTTTCTGTATCCAGTTCATTTCCACGTACCAGACAATGTCTGCTCTCGGCAATCTTTGCGATCATTCCGTATGGATCCTCATCTTCTTCTACGTTGTATTTCTTCTCCAGCACTCCCGGATAATTCTCATTCATGAATTTCACAAGTTCTGCCGCCAGCTCTTCCGTCTGCAGGATCTCGTCCTTGATAGAACCGATAAATGCGAGCTTAAGTCCTACTGCCTGATCTTCGAATCTCGGCCACAGAATTCCCGGCGTATCCAGAAGCTCTACGTTCTTATTCAGACGGATCCACTGTTTCCCTTTTGTAACACCCGGCTTATTACCGGTCTTTGCACAGGCTTTTCCCGCCAGTGCATTGATAAATGTCGACTTACCGACGTTCGGAATTCCGACTACCATGGCTCTGACCGGACGGTTCAGGATGCCACGTTTTCTGTCTCTTTCGATCTTTTCTTTACACGCTTCCTGGATCACACCATTGATAGATTTGATCCCGCCGCCCTTTTTAGAATTCACCTTTACAACCGAGAAACCTTTCTCGTGGAAATATTCTGACCAGGCATCGTTCCATTTATCTTCTGCCAGATCCGACTTGTTCAGAAGGATCAGTCTTGCTTTGTTCTTTCCAAGTTCATCAATGTCCGGGTCCCTGCTGCTGATTGGCACTCTGGCGTCAACCAGTTCGATCACCAGATCGATCAACTTGATATTCTCCTGCATCATGCGCTTTGCTTTCGTCATGTGCCCTGGATACCACTGAAAATGCATATATATTTCTCCTCTTATTATCTTATTTCTTCTTATCTTACGAATCCAAAATCTTTTTTCGGTGATATTACAAACCACGCTTTTCCATAAATATAAGAACGTTTTACCGCTCCGATATCTGCACTGCGGCTGTCTTCGCTGTTTTCCCTGTTATCACCCATTACGAAATACTCATCCCCGCCGAGTTTTAATTTCTCTCCGGCGATTCCTGCCGTACTGATCTTCGTCGTCTTATAATCTTCTTCCAGTTTCTTTCCGTCTATATAGATCTCATTTTCCAGGATCTGTACTGTCTCACCCGGAAGGCCTATGATACGCTTCGTATAATAGTGTGAGTTCTCATTTCCCTTCGGCTTAAAAACTATAATATCCCCCCGTTTCGGAGAGGAAGCATTATACACGATACGGTTGACCAGAACTTTATCTGCATTCTTCAGCACCGGATTCATCGAATCACCTACCGTGCTGACCTGTTGTCCCCAGTACCAGACTGCAACAAATGCCACCAGACAGGTAACTGCGATCTTAAAGATCCAGCTTGCCGCAGATACGATTTTTTCCAGATTCAGATGAATCTTTTTCTTCGGCTTCGGAAGTTTACCAAGAACTTTCTTCTTTGCATAACGTCTGCGGTAACCTGACCGCCGGGATTTTCTTCTTTTTTCAAAATCCAGATTACTTCTACGTCTCATACAATCCCCTTATATACGTTTGTAACAAAAAAGGACAATTACATTATGTAGTTGTCCCTTTTCCATTCATTTTCCTGATTATTTTACTAATTCTTTAACTTTAGCTTTCTTACCAACGCGGTCTCTTAAGTAGTTCAGTTTCGCTCTTCTTACTTTACCTCTTCTTACTACTTCGATCTTCTCAACGTTTGGTGAGTGTACTGGCCAAGTCTTCTCAACACCGATTCCGTTAGAAAACTTTCTAACTGTAAATGTTTCTCTTGCTCCGCCACCCTGTCTCTTCAGGACTGTTCCTTCGAAAATCTGTACTCTTTCACGGTTTCCTTCTTTGATCTTTCCGTAAACTTTAACAGTATCTCCAACGTGGAATTCTGGTGCTGCTTCTTTTAACTGAGCAGCTTCAATGTTCTTAATAATATCGTTCATTATGTGTGACCTCCTTGTTTACTTGGATGTTCTTAATACGCTCTTGTACCAGAGGACCATCTATTTTCTTCACAACATGCTACATTTTATCATATCCACGGCCAAATTACAAGGATTTTTTTACCTTTTCGGCCAGCTCTTTCTCTTTTTCTGTAAGTTCCGCTTTTTCAAGCAGATCCGGGCGGTTCTTGGCTGTACGGATGACGGACTGCTCCCGTCTCCACTTCTCAATATTGGCGTGGTGACCGGACATCAGCACTTCCGGTACCTTCTTGTCATGCCATACCTCTGGTCTGGAATACTGCGGATATTCCAGGAGATTGTCCTGGAAACTTTCAAATTCTGCGGACACATCGTTATGAAGCACCCCCGGTACCAGTCTCGATATACAATCGATCATGATCATCGCCGGCAGTTCCCCGCCAGTCAACACATAATCGCCGATGGATACATAATCTGTAACGATTTCTTCCAGTACACGTTCATCGATTCCTTCATAATGCCCACACAGAAAGACCAGATCTTCTTCTTTTGCAAAATCTTCAGCCATCGTCTGGTTAAATGTCTTACCCTGCGGCGAAAGATAGATGACCCTGGTACGCTTCTTTTCGGTTTCTGTGGTTCCGGCCGCAGTCTTTCTTTCTTCGATCCGCTTTGTGAGCGCATCGTAACACTGGTACACCGGCTCTGCCTGCATCAGCAT
>JBNMJT010000067.1:0-13049 GCA_050873945.1 Dorea sp. | reverse complement strand
CCGCAAAATCTGTTTGACTATTAGTGAGGACATATTAAAAAAAATAATAAATAAGCGAGGTATTGTTATGAAACCAATAAAAGAAGGTAAAGTCCGTGAAATTTATGATAACGGAGACAGCCTGATTATGGTTGCCACTGATCGTATCAGTTGTTTTGACGTAATTCTTAAGAACATTGTTTCCAAGAAAGGAACTGTTCTGACACAGATGTCCAAATTCTGGTTCGACCTGACAAAAGACATTCTTCCAAACCACATGATCTCTACTGATGTGAAAGATATGCCTGAATTCTTCCAGAAACCAGAATATGACGGTAACAGCATGATGTGTAAAAAGCTTGAGATGCTTCCGATCGAATGTATCGTACGTGGTTACATCACAGGAAGCGGATGGAAGAGCTATCAGGAGAATGGTACCGTATGCGGTATCAAACTTCCGGAAGGATTAAAAGAATCTGACAAGCTTCCAGAGCCAATCTACACACCTTCTACAAAAGCTGAGATTGGAGATCATGACGAAAATATTTCTTACGAGCAGAGTATTGAACACCTTGAGAAATATTTCCCTGGAAAAGGAGAAGAATACGCAGCCAAACTTCGTGACTGTACAATCGCTCTCTATAAAAAATGTGCAGACTATGCATTAACACGCGGTATCATCATTGCCGATACAAAATTCGAATTCGGTCTTGATGAGAATGGCAACATGGTAATCGGTGACGAGATGCTGACACCGGACAGCTCCCGTTTCTGGCCTGTAGAAGGTTACGAGCCGGGACATGGACAGCCGTCATTCGACAAACAGTTTGCACGTGACTGGCTGACTTCTCACCCTGGAAATGACTGGGATCTTCCGGATGAGATCGTTCAGAAAACAATCGACAAATATCTTCAGTGCTACAAGATGATCACGGGGGAAGAACTTGCTTAATTTCCCTGCAGTTTAGGAAACCAACTCCTTGCAGTTTTCTCAGATATCTGATTAGGTAGCGATATATACTCCCGTCAGGGACTGCCACATTGACAGTTTCTGACGGGAGTCTTATTATATGATAGAAACTGCCGCTGACAGTTCTTTATATCCATATACGTTTGCAAAGTGCTGCCATCAGCAGAATCTGCAGATCTTTTGATCAATAAATAGAAAGAAGTGACTTATACATGAACAAATCCTATATTTACCGCGGTCTTTTCTACATCGCCAGTCTCCTTGTCCTGGCTCTGGGAGTCACCCTGAATACCAAGACCGGACTCGGCGTATCCCCAATCATCTCCGTATCCTTCAGTATTTCCACCATCTGGCATCTGAACTTTGGCAATACGACACTGATGCTTTATGCTATCTTTGTTGCCATAGAGATGATCCTGCATATCATCCGCAGCTTGCGTGCAGAAAAAACGGAAGGGACTGCTCTTGAACATGCCAACAAACTGAATCTGAAGCTGGCTCTTCTCATGGATTTCTTACAGTTTCCATTAAGCCTGATCTTCACCAGATTCTTAAACCTTTTCTCCGGACTGATTCCGGACCTCCAGACTGCTTATCCGGATTCCTTTGAAGGAAGTTTTGCAGGACGTGTTGTATTTCTGATCATTGCCATCATCCTGACAGGAATCGGCGCCGCCACATCACTGAATATGCGGATCATCCCGAACCCTGGTGACGGAATCGTCCAGGCGATTGCTGATTTCATCCATAAGGGTGTCGGATTTACAAAAAACTGCTTTGACCTCTTTAATATCTGCATTACCATTTCCGTAGGTATGATCTTTGCACACCACCTTGTCGGTATCGGACTTGGAACCGTCCTTGCAGTGATCGGTGTCGGACGTGTGATCGCAGTCTTCAATCATTTCTTCAAACAGCCGATGGCAAGGCTTGCCGATGTAAAAGAACCTTAAACATTTATTTTTTCATCTTTGGCTCGAACACAAGCGATGCGAGATAGCCAAAGATGAGTGCTGCCGATATTCCCACGGCGCTCGCCTTGAATCCACCCATAAAGATTCCTATGAATCCTTCTTTATCCACGGTTTCTTTGACGCCTTTCCACAGAAGATTACCGAATCCCAGTAACGGTACACTGGCACCGGCTCCCGCATACTCCTGGATGACCGGATAGATCTTCAGTGCTCCCAGCACAGAACCGCTGCACACCAGAAGCACCATGATCCTTCCCGGCATCAGTTTTGTCCGGTCCAGTAATATCTGTGTCAGGGCACAGATCAGACCGCCTACCCAGAATGCATTGATATAGTCCATCTTTTTCTTCCTCCTGCCAATCTTTTTCATGTAATTCATATTTCAACAGTACACTATTGGTATGACAATCATCTAGCAGTGTTCCAGCACAATTCCATGTGCAATCCCCGGAACGCTTGCGCCTTCATTATAGCTGACCGTCGACATCAGTGCTCCCGTTGGAACAAACAGCACTCTTTTCCACTCTCCCCTTGCAATTTTCGGAAGAATGTACGCCGAAAGTGTCGCCGCCGCACAGCCACAGCCGCTTCCACCCGCGTGGGTATCCTGCAGGTTCTGATCAAATATCGTCATCCCACAGTCCATGTGATTGACCTTGATATCGTATTCTTTTCCCCTCATGAGATCAAACAAAATGCTCTGTCCCACATATCCGAGATCTCCGGTAATGATCCGGTCATAGTCATCTTCCTTTCTTCCGAAATCTTCCAGATTCTGAATGATCGTATCACAGGCCGCCGGAGCCATACATGCACCCATATTCTGTGAATCCTTTAATCCATAATCTACTATCTTCCCAACCGTCACACCGGTGATTCTTACATGACTCCTGCTCTTTCCAACAATGAATGCACCGCTTCCGGTCACGGTCCAGTGAGCCGACAGCGGTCTCTGATTCGCGTAGCCGAGCGGAAAACGAAATTCTTTTTCTGCACTTCCGAAGTGGCTGGATGTCACCGCCAGCATCCGCTCTCCGTATCCTGCCGCCACACACATCGATGCCAGAGCAAGTGCCTCCCCGGATGTTGAACATGCTCCATATAATCCGAACATTGGTATCTGCAATGTTTCCACTCCCATTGAAGTTGCCACTCCCTGCCTTAGGAGATCCCCTCCGAACAGATACCGGACCGCGCCTGCAGTCAAATGTGCTTTCCCCAGTGCCAGCAGGCAGGCCTCTTTCTGCATGGTACTTTCTGCTTCTTCCCATGTGTTCTCTCCGAACATGTCATCCTGCTCCACCATATCGAACATGCTTCCAAGCGGTCCCTCGCCTTCTTTCTTCCCTACTACGGACGCACTTGCCTCAATATACGGAGATCTATCAAATGCTATGCTCTGCTTTCCTTTTATCATCACTTGTGTCCTTTCTTTCTATCGTTCTATCTTTTCCAATCATTTTGCACCGCCTGCTTCCGTTCTTCTCATTTTCCTTTGAACACTGGAATGCATACAGATTCTTAAAATACTCCTGCCACTTTTAACAGCCAGTAGATCAGTCCCAGCAGCCAGCTTGTAAAGATTCCATACAGGATCACCGGTCCGGCAATGGTAAATATCTTGCATCCGATTCCCATAACCTGTCCCTCTTTCTTGTATTCGATCGCCGGTGCTGCCACCGAATTGGCAAATCCCGTGATCGGCACCAGCGCACCTGCACCGCCCCATTTTGCAATCCTCGGATACAGATTGCATCCGGTGAGCACGACGCTTGTAAGCACCAGAAGCATCGAGCACCAGCTTCCGCTCATGTCTTTGTCCAGTCCCAGTTTCTCACAGATATTCAGGATACACTGCCCGATCACACAGATGATTCCTCCTGTGACAAATGCTTTCGCCATATTTGCCGGCAGATTATGCACCGGCGTTTTCTGTTTCACATAATTTTCATATGCCTGTTGCTGCTTTTTCTTGTCCATATCCTCACCACCTCTTCCAGAAAAATAATAATGCTCCCAGACCTTTTCCTAATGCAATTCCGATAATAATTGCCCCGACACCTCTCACCAGGCGGATCCTTCTGATAAAGATTGGAAACAGATCCAGCATTTCCGTCAGTGCCATCGCCCAGCAGCCCACAAAGATTCCTCCGAACAGTCCCACGACCGGAAGTAGCCAGCCTCCGAATGGAATAGCCGGGTGATAGACCGAGATCACCGCACCCAGACTTCCTCCAACCGCAATCGCATCCTCATACAGCATGACATGTTCCCCTGTGTGCGTCCGATCCGCGAAGTCCGATACTACTCCCAGTCCGATGATGAAGGAAAACAATCCGCCCGCTGCTGTAATCCCGGCACTAAGCCCCAGAAGTGCCAGACATATGTTTTTCACCCACATCCAGTTCCTTCTCCTTTCTGGAATACGTCTCCACCAGCGTTGTCTGTATATCATTCTCATACAGACGCATCTCCACCTCCATCGGTGTCGGATCTACCGACAGCCGTTTTTTCCCGAAATGATTGAAGAATGTCAGAATGCCGATCACGATTCCGACACAGTATGTGAATTCCAGAATCGTAAATCCACTGGACTTTGTGCCGGTCAGAAGTTCATAGATCTGTCCGAACATCTTGGTCACACCTACATCATTATTGAAAGCCATCGTGGAAAATGCCGCACCAAAGAAACTGATCAGTACCACCGCCGCAATCTTGGCTATATGGATGATCCCGCCTTTTCCGTCCTGCTCTTCGTATGTCACAATAAAGTCCGTCTCTCCGATATTTTCTATCGTTGCATCCGGATAGATCTCGTGGATCTTCTGTATGACTTTCAGAACCGATACCACCGTTCTCCGCTGTTTCTTGTTATCCGTGTGATGAAAGGTCAGGAGATGAATACTTCGGATTCTGGCAAGCATTGCCGGATCAGTACATTCGATCTTTAATACATCCCCCAGCATAACGGAGACCTTCGCCACCTCGATATTCCGGTCTGCTTTTATATATACCGTATCTGATTTTCCAGCCATATCTGTCTGCCTCCATATCTGTTATCTGACGCAGTGCATTTCCCCTGTATCTCTTTCTCTTCTAATCCGTTGTCAGATGTTGTAAATTTCATCCACACATCTTTCTCTTCTATCTGCTTCTCTGTCCTCTTGATCAGCGTTCCTTCATTCACCCCGTGATTTCCCTTCACATCATGAAAATAATAGATAAATCCTATGATCACTGCCATTGTAACGACAAAAATCAGGCACATCCTGATCTTCTTTCTGCCTTCTTCCAACATTCTCACCCTTTCTGCCCAGAATTCGCATTTTCCTGATTTATTCCTCTGATTCATTTTGCGTCTCATTCTGGTTCCTGTCCGGTCTTTTACCGGAACTTATGAGTTAGTATGCCGGATTCTGACAATCCTATGCATGGATTTCATACATATCTTTGATCCTGATGTGCCTGTCACAACTGTTCTCTTAGATTTTTCAATATTTTCTTTTCCATTCTGGATACCTGAACCTGCGAAATTCCCAGTTCTTCTCCCACCTGCATCTGTGTCTTTTCTGCAAAATACCGCAGATAGATCAGCCTTCTTTCTTCTCTGTCCAGATCTTTTAACAGTTCTTTCAAAAGCAGATGATCCACAACTCTTTCTTCTGCTGCATCCTCCTGTCCGACTTTTTCCATCAATGACATTTCCTGTCCTTCTTTTTTATAGACAGGTCTGTGTAATGATTCCACATCCGTACAGGCATCCATCGCCATCGTAAGTTCTTCCGGTGTGACTTTTAATTCTTCTGCGATCTCTGCAACCGACGGTTCTCTTCCCAGTTTCTTTCCCAGCTTTTCCTGTACCTGATACGCCTTGTATGACAGTTCTTTCAATGAACGGCTGACCTTGATCATTCCGTCATCTCTTAAGAAACGTTTGATCTCGCCGCTGATCATAGGTACCGCATAAGTTGAGAATTTCACATCATAGCTCAGGTCAAACTTATCAATTGCTTTCAGAAGTCCGATCGACCCAATCTGGAACAGATCTTCCATCTCTGTTCCGCGCCCGGCAAACCTTCTTACAATGCACCAGACCAGTCCCGTATTTTCCTCCACAATCTGCGCTCTTGCTTCTTCATCCCCTTCGTGAGATTTCTGAATTAAAGCGATTGTGTGGTCCATACCTTTCGTCCTTTTCCAATTGTCTTTTTCATTTTCACAATAGTTCCTTTTTCCGGTTCGGAACTTACCTCAACCTGATCCATGAATGCCTCCATGAAAGAAAATCCCATTCCCGACCGGTCAAGCTCCGGTCTTGTAGTAAATAAAGGCTCCATCGCCTTTGTCACATCCTCGATTCCTTTTCCATGATCTTCCACTTCGATCTCCAGTGTGTCTCCACAGGTTGTGCAGCGCAGGATGATCTTCTCCACCCGACATTCATAGCCATGAATCACCGCATTCGTCACTGCTTCCGATACAGCTGTCTTCACATCCGCAACCTCTTCAACAGTCGGATTCAGTGATGTCATAAAGGACGCAACTGCGACTCTGGCAAATGCTTCATTCGACGAATAACTGTCAAAAATAATCTGCATTTCATTTTTATTTTGAGTTTCATTGGTATTTTCCATTTATTTCTCCTCCTCATATATCTGCATGATTTTTGTTACCCCCGACATGGTCAGGATCTTACGGATCCGTTCACTGGTATGTACCGCACAGACTTCGCCGCCCAGCATATAGACCTTACGGTAACGCCCCATGATCACTCCGATTCCCGAACTGTCACAGAATTTCGTATCTGCAAAATCAAAGATTACATACCGGATGTGATTATGATCGATCAGATGATCTGCTTCCTTTCTGATCTCTTCTGCATTGTGGTGGTCCAGCTCCCCCGGTAAAAATATAGTCAGATAATTTTCCTGTACCTGATACTTCATGTTACAACTCCCCATTTATATTTTTTATTATTTTTGCATCTCTTGGTATCTACAGAACCTGTCACCTACATGAATTGTCACCTACATGAACTGCAGCTGGCAGCTTCTTTCGAATACATGGCAACTAAAAAAGGACATACACCTTTTCCGTGTATATCCTTCTCTTCTGTAATTCTATACCAGAACATCTCCTGTCCTAGTTATTATTATCCTTGCTCTTCTGTGCATTCTGCGTATCCAGTGCATCCTGTGCATCGGTTGCCGCCTGGGTTCCTGCATAGTCTTCTATGATCTTCTGGTAATACGTATTCGCCTTATCCTGCTCACCCTGCTTTTCATAAGACTGTGCAAGCAGAAGCATGGCAGCTCCATCCTGGTATCCTTCATCCATCTGCACTACCTGCTCCAGATTCGTTACCGCAGTATCGTAATTTGCCACCTGATAGTTCTTCTGGGATGTTGCATACAGGCTTTCACAGACCTTTGGATAAATCTTTTCTGTCAGACTGTCATACTCTTCTTTTCCGGATGTTCCCAGCGTATCTGCATTGATCTTCAGAAGTTCTTCTGCCAGTGCCGAATTACTCATATCGCCGGTTGCTTCATGTGCTACAACTGTCATCAGCGATTCATAGCTTGTCTTCGTGATCTCTGCTGTCTGCTGCTGATCCTCTGCAGCTTTGGTATCCGTACGGTAGGTTTCCAGCTCTTTCTTCAGTGCACTGATCTGCGATTTCTGTGTCGCAATCTGATCACTGAATTTCACCGTCTGTTTATTCAGCTTGCTTTGCTTCGATGCCGATACCGCAGGCATAACAAGGAATGCCATGACTGCCACTCCTACAACTACACCGATTGCAATATTTACCATCGTATGCAATCCGACATTATCCTTAAGTCCGGATGCAACAGGCTGAATGATCGTCTCATTTCCGATATTATAAGTTACGGTCTGTCTTCTTTTTTTCTTCTTTCCTGTATCCTTATCATCTACCAGACGCACATTTCTTGACTTCCGCACCTGATTCAGTTCATGCATGTAACGCATAGTGATATCATCTGTCTTGTCCAGCTTATGTGCGATCCGGATATTCTTTCTCGCCTCGGAATACTGCTCATCCATAATATAAAGCAGTGCCAGAAGCTGATAGGCTTTCACATATGTCGGATGCATCTCAATCGCTTTTTTAAGCTGAAGTACAGCCAGATCCTCACAACGCTGGTAACAGTAATCCAGTGCCTGGTTATATCTTTTGATCGCCTGATTGATCTGATCCAGATCATCCTTTTTTTCTTTTATCTTTTTAATATAATAGTTGGCAATATTCTCTTTCGGCTGAAGATTCTTGCTTAACACCCATTCCGTCAGTGCTTCTACCACATCCCCTCTTCCGTAATAGACAAGTCCCAGAAGATTTCTGGATGCGATATTATCTCTGTTATATTGTAAACTCTTTTTCAGCGATGTGATCGCTCCGGTCAGATCCCGGATATTCGCTTTGTTAAGTCCATCGTTATACCAGTAATTCGACTGATACGCCAGTTTTGTTGTATAATCCATATACTTCCCTCTATATTTCTTTACCGCAGTTTACTGTGGATCATCCTGCTTTGTCTGTTCGATTACTTCTCTTAAGAGATCTGTCATGTCTGTCAGATCATCCTGGTAAATCGCATCTCCCAGTTCCTCTACTTCCAGACTCGGCTGGAATTTCTTTAATTCTTCTTCAAAATCAAGCATCTATGGCACCTCCTGCCAGTAACTTCTTCATCATTCCTACGAGGTATAAAGAACCGAGACAATATATCTCTCCCGACTCTCCCCGTTCATCCAGTGCCGTCCTCACGGCATCTTCTAATCGTTCTTTACAATACACCGGTCTGTCTGTATATCTCCGGAAGACATCTGCAAGCTCCGCCGCCGGAACTCCTCTTTCGTCTTCGATCTGTGTGACTACATATGCTTTCACATCCAGATTCTCACACAGATATTCTATCATCTGATCGTACTTCTTATCCGACACTGCGGAAAATAACAATATCATCTCGCCGCGTTCAGACTCATCCAGTGCTTTTACGCTTTCTACAAACGCCTGCATTGCTCCCGGGTTATGTGCACCATCTACCGTGATATGTACTCCGACCCGTTCCATTCGTCCTTCCCAGTGAAGGTCTGCAAGTGCCGCCTTCCACCGATCCATATGTATCTCTTCTCCCGAAAGCAGATATTCCGATGCTTCCAGTGCAAGTTCTGCATTCATTGCCTGATAACATCCGCACATCGGTACCTTGAAGATAACATCTTTATCATACGCACTCCGTCTGGAAAATGCAATATATTTACGGTGAACTTCCCGAATTTCATACGCATTTTTCGTAACTTCTCTACAAGATACGCCCAGTTCCGATGCCCTCGTCCGGATCACTTCCGCTGCTTCTTTATTACTTCCGTCAAAGAATACCGGTACCCCGGGCTTGATGATCCCGGCTTTTTCACCCGCGATCTTCCTGATCGTATCGCCAAGGATCGCCGTATGATCCAGACTGATGGATGTGATGATGGAAAGTGCAGGCTTCTCGATTGAATTCGTCGCATCGAGTCTTCCGCCCAGCCCGGTCTCCAGGATAATATATTCTACATCTGTCTCTGCAAATGCAGCCATCCCCATTCCGAATAAGAATTCAAAATAAGACGGATGTTCGATTCCCTCTTCTACCATCTGACGGACCGTTTTTAAAACTTTACGGAATACTTCCAGAAATGTCTCATTGTCAATCTGTACATTATCCACCCGTATCCGTTCATTTACAGATACAAGATGAGGGGATGTAAAGAACCCCGTTCTCTTCCCCTCTGCCATAAGTATGGCCTGTAAGTATGCACATACAGACCCTTTTCCATTGGTTCCGGCGACGTGGACGATTTTTCTGTCCACTGCCGGATTCCCTAATCTTTTTATAAATAATTTTGTGTGTTCCAACGTATGTTTTTTGGTAAATTTCGGAATTTCCTCAATATACGCTGCTGCCTCTTCATATGTGAACGCTTCCGGTTCTTTTTTATTTAACATCATATTCCTGATCCACCCAAGATTTGCTCTTATCGGTTGCTGTACCTTCCTGTTTTACAAGCTGTCCATTCTGATAGGTGTATTTATCAGACATACGGAATATTGTATCACTGGAACCGACCTGTCCGACCTGTATCACATCTCCGTCCTGCAATTCTGTCTCTGACAGATTGATACGTGTATTATTCAGGAAGCTGCTCTTCTGTTTCTCTCCATTGACATATACACGGCTGTATTTCGTAAAGTTCTCTCCATACAGACTGTATCCGCTGTTCAGCTGCGGAACGATGCTGCTCAGTGACACATCGCGGATTCCCATTACCATGTGGCCTTCCGTGATCGGCGGATTATTGTTGTATACATACTGTTTTCCGTACAGGATATCATACTGCAGAAGTTCCAGATCTGAGAGGTAATTCTTCGTTCCTTTTCTCTGCTGATGGTAATTAAATACTGTACCGGAATGAATATCCAGTCTGTTCAGCACCTCTGACATCAGCTGGTAAGCAGGAATGTTCTTATCCTGTTTTTCAAGTCCGATGTTATCCCAGATTACATAATTCGTATTATATAAGTAACGGCTCTTTAAGTCTTCTGCCTTCAGTCCCATGGTTGGAAGATGGTCTCCGTAGAATACGACTACAGATGGTTCATTTCTTGCTTCCACAGCCTTGATCAGATCACCTACGAACTGATCCATCTCATAGACCTGGTTCACATAGTATTCCCATTTATTTTTCAGAGCTTCGTCTTCGATTCCTTCGACCTTGATCTTCGGATTCTCGATCAGCTGTGTCTCCGGGTAGTTACCATGTCCCTGGACACTGACAGTGAATACAAAGTCTTCCTGGTCTGTTGTATCCATGGCTTCCATGATGTGCTGGGTCAGGATCTCATCCTTTGCCCATCCGTTCTCTGTCGTCTGCAGGACATTCATGAATTCCTTACTGGTAAATGTATCGAATCCCATGTTGTTGAATACATTTGCACGGCTGTAGAAATTACCGGTGTTGTCATGCAGTGCATGTGTTCCATATCCAAGTGATGCAAGTGCTGTTGCTGCACTCTCGGTTGGTTTCTTCTTTGAATATGTCTTATATGGATATTCTCCCGGTCCGAAATAACGGAGGTTCATTCCCGTCAGTACCTCGAACTCTGTGTTCGCTGTACCGGCTCCTACAGACGGTACCTTGAAATATCCGGATGAATAGTTCTGATATAAATTATGCAGGTTCGGCAATGCATCCTCTGATGTTGTAAAGAACTCTGCATTAGCCACGTCAAAGAATGACTCCAGCTGTACTACGATGATATTCGGAAGTTCGTCGGAAGAACGGCTTGTTGTGCTCTTATTCAGTTCCCCGTCTTTGTCGATCTTTGCCATTGCCTTCTTCGTATATCCATTCGGCTCACTGATTCCGGTATTGAAAAGACTCGCCGAGAAGCAGTACGGAAGACCGTAATCCTCATATGCAAATGCGATATTTCCAAAATACGTAGACACGACTCGTTTATCGATTGCTGCATTCGTTACCACTGTATAAAGCACGCAGCATACAACGATTCCGACCAGCGCTGCAATGTGATGTACTTTTCCGGCATACTGTCCCCCGCGTCTCCACATAGAGATCAGCCAGATCACAAGTGCTACGATTCCGACCGACAGTACAACTACTTCGAATCCGTTACAATAATTATTGATCAGTGCGATTCCGTCTCCTGCAATCTTAAGATCCTGTGCATTGAACGGTGTCACTCGCTTTAACAGAATATATCCGTTGGCAATTCCAAGAATAATCCAGATGGCACTGATAATGATCCGGACAAATATCCTTCGTTTGAACAGATATACAATGGAAAATGTCACGAAGATCATGAACGCATTGTATAAGAATACCAGCGGTGTACCTGTCATATAGCTCCACGCCGCACCAAGCGAGTGTCTGGAAATTGCTTCTATTACAAAGTTAATGATGCATGCAAGCAGTGCATGAAATATCAAAGAGAATCGGTTCATGAATGCATAGACCGGCTGCATCTTCTTTGCAAATGCACTGTTGCGTCTTGCTTCCAGTATTCTCTCACGTCGTTCATGTCTGCCTTTCCAGTATGCAATGACATCCTCTTTCTTCATATTTTTTATTTTGCGGATTTTACCCTTGATATCCGGTTTTTTTAACTGAAGTTTTTTCATATAATCCCCTTTGATATCTAATCCGCAGCTATCCTGTTACCGATAACTGCGGAAGTATATTGTTATTTATAAATTTTATGATTTACAAATGCACGGTTTTTATTATATAGATTTTAGGCCTGTTTTGCCTTTAATCCTTCCAGTCTTTCTTTTACCTGTGCCATCATCTGCTGGTAAGTTTCCAGTTTTTCTCTTTCTTCCTGAACCTTTGCAGCAGGTGCTTTACTTACGAATTTCTCATTATTTAACATACCGTTGGAACGTGCGATCTCTTTGGTAAGTCTTTCCTCTTCCTTTGTCAGACGCTCGATTTCCTGCTCAAAGTCGATCAGTTCTTCCAGTGGAAGGTATACGGTTGCATCCGGAACTACGATAGATACCGCATCTTCTGCAATACCTTCTGTCGTCTTCTGAAGTACCAGTTTGTTAAGTGCTGCCATATTCTGTGCTGCGTTACTTAACATTGCAAGACCGGATCCGAGCTGTTCGTCTTCACATACAACATAAGCAGTCGCTTTTCTTGAATTCGGAACATTCATCTCTGCACGTACGTTACGGATACCACGGATGATCTCTTTGTAGTGATCTACGATAGTTTCAGCAAGCGGGAAGTTCCAGTCTTTTTCATATACCGGCCAGTCAGACATCATCAGTGACTCTTCTTCCGGTACTAACTTGCTGTATATCTCTTCTGTAACGAATGGCATATATGGATGAAGCAGTTTCAGAGATTTCTTCAGTACTTCTTTCAGTGTCCATAATGCATCGTTTGCTCCCTGTGGATCTTCCTCTGCATGGTAGATACGGTATTTTGCAATCTCGATGTACCAGTCACAGAACTCATCCCATAAGAAATCATAAATCTTGGAAAGTGCGATACCAAGTTCGAACTTATCCATGTTCTCTGTTACATCT
>JBNMJT010000066.1:0-13154 GCA_050873945.1 Dorea sp. | reverse complement strand
TTCCTGTGCACATTCCAGTGTACATGTCAGAATCTTTCTGTAGTCTTCATCCACGATCTGGCAGTTACTTACATTGACAATATCATGAAAGCTTCCTCTTTTGTGCATACCGAGTGCCAGCGGCCCGTCTTTGTATTCATCACCGAATGAAAATTCCATCTTATTGCGGTATTCAGATCTGACCGGGCTTGGTTTGATGCCTTCCCAGATATAATCCCCGTCTACGGCTTCATCCATCATCTTTTTCACCTGCTCATTCTTCATGGCAAGCTGTTCTTCGTACGGAAGATTCTGGTAAGTACAGCCTCCGCACTGTCCGAAATGCGGACAGGCTGACGGTATCTCACTTGCTGATGGTTCCACTACCTCCAGAAGGCGTCCTTCTGCCTTTCCTTTTCTGATCTTATTAACAGAAAATCTTACCTTCTGTCCCGGCACGCCGTTCTTTACGACTACCCATCTGTCTTCTTCCGGCACATAAATGCGCCCCTTATTTGGAAATTCTACGGATTCTATAATTCCTTCGTATACCTGTCCTTTTTTCATATATATCCTTTCTGCTTCACTTTTCCATCTATCTATGCGGTTTGTTTAGCACTGTTTTATGTTTTTCTTCATTCCGCTTTTCACTCTTCTAACCTTTATATACTGCCTTCAGGATCGTTCCTTCCTGTTCCACCCGTACATGTTTCAGACTCTTCACATACTGGTTGAACTGGGAATATCCATAATCGCGGATCTTGAAATCTTTGTATTTCTCATACATTTTATTGCCCAGGGTGCTGAGCTCTACTCCGGATTTTCCTGCTTTTTTCACGATCTGTACGACATAGCTGTCGATATTTTCCTTCAGATCCTGATCTTCTCTTAATGTAACAGACACGATATTGCCGTGTTTTACCATCTGAATTCTTGTGAATTCTTCCAGAAACTTAGACAGCATATTATAGCCGTAACTTCGCACGTCAAAGTCCGGGTAAAGGCTGACCAGACGGCTTCCCACTTCACCAAGTCCGGTCGGCTTATTAATGTCCTGATTCTCGATGATCATCTTGATGATCGCATCTTCAATCTTCTCTTTGCTTCGTCTGTCATGTGTTGTCTCATTCTTCGATGTTCCAGGATTCTGCTCACTCATCAGATTTTCCAGAATCGTGAACTTATCACACGCTTTCCGGAACGGCTCCGGTGTCTTATTTTCTCCCATGCCGATGACCATCTTACCACTTTCTCTCAGGCGGCTGACGAGCCTCGTAAAATCACTGTCACTGGATACGATACAGAAGCCATCCACATCATTCGTATACAGGATATCCATTGCGTCAATGATCATAGCTGAATCAGTAGAGTTCTTTCCCTGTGTATAACTGAACTGCTGGATCGGCGTGATCGAATTCGTCAGGAGTTCGTCCTTCCAGCTTGAATGCTGCGTGCTTGTCCAGTCCCCGTATATTCTTTTGTATGTAATGATCCCATATTTTGACAGCTCTGTCAGGATCGGCTTGATGTATTTTGCTGATACGTTATCTGCATCGATCAGCAGTGCATAACACTGTTCCTGCATACCTTCTCTCTCACTTCTTTCTTTGTTATTTTATAATATTTTTAAATCTTCCCCGCAGGCACACATGAAATTGCAAGAGAAAAGCAGGCCAGACGCCTTTCTTTTATCAGATCGGTTTCTAACCTGCTTCTTTCTTCACTTATTCATCCGCCCGGTTCTTATACCTGATCGTCATCATCGAAAAAGTCATCGTCGAAATCATCATCATCGAAATCATCTTCGAAGTCTTCCAGGTAATCCGGTGTAAAGAAGCAATATACTGCATAAGCGATTCCTGCAACTGCAGCTACGGCTCCGACAACTGCCAGAATCCAGAGTACGGTCTTGCCGTGTTTGTCCTCTTCTTTTTTATTCATCAGTTCGCTAAGCTTGGATGCTGCAATAATATCTTCTACTTTACTCATGCTCCCACGTCCTTTCCTCTGCTCTTTCGGCAAATCAATTCTGCGTTTATTATAACACTTTACGTCCTGTATTACTACTTATTTTTTTCAGAATTTTATCCTGCATTCTGTATGGATTCTATACAGATCCACATAATTGTATGTAAGATTTTCCTGCATTCTACACTTTCTGTAATCTGGCAAATGCAGCAAACATCTTCTTCGTACCCGGTCCGTCAAAATTAACCGTTACTTCATAATCACGCCCGCCTTCGGTGATTGCCGTCACGGTCCCCTCACCGAATTTGATATGTTTTACACGGTCACCGACTCCATAAGCAAGCTTTCCGCCCTTTGGCGTTCCGAACTGCTGTACCGGCTTCGGTGCGGTAAATGCTTTCGTCTTGAACGTCTCTTTCGCCTGCATAAATGACGTCTTTACTCTTACCGGTTCGTTTTCTTCCTTCTTCTCTTTTCTTGCGGATGGTCCTGTCTCCAGAAGTTCCAGTGGAATTTCTTTTAAGAAACGGGACATTTTCTTATACTGTGTTTCGCCATGTACCATACGTTTTCTTGCACAGGTCAGAGTCAGATCCTTCTCAGCTCTTGTGATTCCCACATAACACAGACGTCTTTCTTCTTCCAGTTCTGCCGGATCGTCCGCAGTGATCGTCATATAGCTCGGGAACAGTCCGTCTTCCATTCCTGCCAGGTATACATGTGGAAATTCCAGACCTTTTGCGCTGTGTAACGTCATCAGTACGACATAATCTGTACTTTCATCCAGACTGTCGATATCTGCTACCAGTGCCACATCCTCAAGGAAACCGCTGAGTGTCGGTGCTTCATTCTGTGCCGCACAACTTTCTTCATAAGCCGCGATCTTGTTGCGGAGTTCGTCTATATTTTCAATTCTTGATGTCGCTTCTTCGCTTTCACATTCGTGGATCAGTGCATCGATATATCCGGTTTCTTTGATCACTTCCTCCATCAGTTCTGACACACTCATGTCTTCGGTATCATTTTTGAAATGCTCGATCATCGCAACGAATGATTCCAGTTTTGCCTGACCTCTTCCGATGTTCGGGATCAGATCTACTGCGCGGAGTGCATCATAAAAACTGCATTCTTTGGAGGATGCATATTCCTGCACACGGTTGATGCTAGTCAGTCCGATTCCCCGCTTCGGAACATTCACGATTCGTCTGACAGCCAGGTCATCTCTTCCATTGTCAATGGTCTTCAGATAGGCAAGAAGGTCCTTGATCTCACGTCTTGCATAGAAGTTCACACCGCCGATAACTTTGTATGGAATGCTGTCACGTACGAAACGTTCCTCGAACATACGGGACTGTGCATTGGTACGGTAAAGTACCGCGTTATCCTTATAACTGCAAAGCTCTTTGTTGACATGACGTCTGATATCCCCGACCACATATTCTGCTTCTTCATACGCCGAATCAAACTGACGAAGCTGGATCATATTTCCGTCTTCGTTCTCTGTCCAGAGTGTCTTGTCTTTTCTTCCCTGATTGTTCCGGATCACGGCACTGGCTGCATTCAGGATATTTCCGGTAGAACGGTAATTCTGCTCCAGCTTGATCACCTTCGTATCATCAAATACATGTTCAAAATCCAGAATGTTCTTGATATTTGCTCCGCGGAACTTGTAGATGGACTGGTCATCATCTCCAACCACACACAGGTTGCGATATTTGGACGCCAGCAGATGGATCAGTTCAAACTGTACCGTATTCGTATCCTGATACTCATCTACCATGATATAACGGAAACGTTCCTGGTAATATTCCAGTACGTCCTTCTGTGTCTGGAACAGCTGAACCGTCTTAAATAAGAGATCGTCAAAATCTAATGCGTTATTTGAGCGGAGCTGTTTTTCATATTCTTCGTATACTTCTGCAATCTTTTTACGGCTGTAATCGCCTTCTGCACGCATCCGGTATTCCTGTGGCGTCACCAGTTCATCTTTTGCTTTGGATATCTCTGAAAGCAGTGCTCTTTCCCGGAACATCTTCGTATCAATCTGCAGAAGTTTGCAGACTTCGCGCATCAGTGTCTTCTGGTCATCGCTGTCATAAATTGTAAAGTTGGTGTCGTATCCAAGCAGATCGATGTGACGTCTTAAGATACGCACACACATGGAATGGAAAGTACTTACCCAGATACTTTCCGAACCATAACCGACTAATTTGTCGACACGCTCCCGCATCTCTCCGGCTGCTTTATTTGTAAATGTGATTGCCAGGATATTCCATGGATTCACCTGCTGTTCTTCAATCAAGTAAGCAATTCGGTGTGTCAGTACCCTGGTCTTTCCTGATCCTGCACCAGCAAGGATCAGCAGTGGTCCTTCGGTATGGAATACGGCTTCTCTTTGTTGTTCATTTAATGTATCATATATACTCAATCTTATAGTTTCCTTTCTTCCCGGTTTTCTATTCTGCCTGTTCTTTCGCTGCCTGTTCTGCTTTCATCATGGATTCGTGTTCTCTTTTTACTTCTTCATAAAGAGCTGTCGATGTCCAGTTCTGATTCTTTGCAGTAACGATTGCCTTCAGCGGAACCTGCACTTTTTCTTTTCTCATCTGAAACAATAACTTATCCAGTATCCGATTGTCTGCCAGAAGCATGGCAAGCATCTCTTCCTCAAAGTCTGTGATTTCTTGCTTTTCCACATCGTCTGCACCGGAAGGTTCTCCCCCGGATGTCTCTTCTTTCAGACCTGTCAGCACTCCGATCGTCTTTGAATATTCTTCTTTTTCTACATGTTTCACACGAAATCCAAGAAAGCTTCCCAGCATGCCGATCTTTCTTCCCTTTTTCGTGCCTTTCAGATTATAGCATAACATTATTGATCTCATATGCATTCTACCCCTTTTCGAATGTCTGTTTCCATTATAGTGGCTTTGCCCTGGTTCTGCAAGAAACAATTTGGGACGGGGGATTTTTAAAAATCCTCCGTCCCAAATTAAAAATGTCCTGTCCCTTTTTAATTTTTATTAACCATCTGGTTAATTTAAGCACTGATCGCATTTCCCGTATACAGCTGGTAATATCTGCCTTTCTCTTCGATCAGCTCATCATGTGTACCGCGTTCGATGATCCTTCCCTGTTCCAGTACCATAATGCAGTCCGAATTACGGACGGTCGATAACCGATGCGCGATAACAAAGGTCGTTCTTCCATGCATCAGCTTATCCATTCCATCCTGCACGATCCGTTCTGTTCTGGTATCGATGGAACTGGTTGCCTCATCGAGGATCAGTACCGGCGGATCTGCAATTGCGGCTCTTGCAATGGCAAGAAGCTGGCGCTGTCCCTGGCTTAAGTTCGCTCCGTCTCCGGTCAGCATCGTGTCATAGCCATCCGGAAGTCTGCGGATAAAGCTGTCGGCATTGGCAAGCTTTGCTGCTGCCACGATCTCTTCATCGGTCGCATCCAGCTTACCGAAACGGATGTTGTCCCGTACCGTTCCGGTGAACAGATGTGTATCCTGCAATACAATTCCAAGAGATCGTCTCAGATCCGCTTTCTTGATCTTATTAATATTGATTCCGTCATAACGGATCTTACCGTCCTGGATATCGTAGAATCGGTTGATCAGATTCGTGATCGTTGTCTTACCGGCTCCCGTCGATCCGACAAATGCAATCTTCTGCCCCGGTTTTGCATATAATTTGATATCATGCAATACAATTTTCTCATCATTATAGCCGAAATCCACACCATTGAATACGACTTCACCTTTGACTTCCACATAATCCACACTGCCGTCATCCTGATGTGTGTGTTTCCATGCCCAGCGTTCGGTTCTCTCTTCACATTCGGTAAGTTTTCCGTCTTCTTCTTTTGCATTGACCAGTGTCACATAACCTTCATCCAGTTCTTCTTTTTCATCCATCAGCTTAAAGATACGGTCCGCTCCGGCCATCGCCATGACGATCGCATTCATCTGCATACTGATCTGGTTGATCGGCATACTGAAGCTCTTATTAAATGTCAGGAAGCTTGCCAGTCCTCCAAGTGTAAAACCACCCACGCTTCCAAGTGCAAGTACACCCCCGACGATCGCACAGATCACATAACTGATATTTCCAATCTGTGCATTGATCGGTCCTAAGAAGTTGGCAAATGTATTGGCTCTGTCTGCGCTGATATACAGCTCGTCATTCAATTTCTTGAAGTTCTGCATATTCTCTTCTTCGTGACAGAATACCTTTACGACTTTCTGTCCGTTCATCATCTCTTCAATATAACCATTTACAGTTCCGAGGTCTTTCTGCTGTTTTGCAAAATATGCCCCGCTCTGTCCGGCAGATTTCTTCGAACAGAATACCATGATTCCTACCATGATCATCGTTACAATGGTAAGCGGAATGCTCAGGATCAGCATACTGATGAACACACTGATGATCGTAATCCCACTGTTCAGAAGCTGCGGCATACTCTGGCTGATCATCTGTCTTAATGTATCGATATCGTTCGTATATACCGACATGATGTCACCATGTGCATGCGTGTCAAAATATTTGACCGGCAGCTTTTCCATATGCGAGAACAGATCATTTCTTAAGTTCCGAAGTGTTCCCTGTGTTACATTTACCATCAGACGATTGTAGCTGAACGTTGCCAGCACACCCAGTGCATAGAACGCAGCCACTTTTGCGATCGCATGTGCAAGTGGTGTGAAATTCGGGTTATCTGATAACAGAAATGGCGTAATGTATTCGTCGATCAGATTCTTCATGAACATCGTTCCCTGTACATTACAAAGCACACTCACCACGATCAGTATTACGACACTGATACAGTGGAACTTATAATCTTTTAATACGTATTTCATAAGCCGGAGGAATAATTCACCCGGATTCGTTACCTGTGGCTTCATTCCTCTTGGCTGTCTTCCCGGTCCCGGCATCTTATTCACCCTCCTTCTCATCAAAATCCCCGCCGCCGCTGGTCTGTGATTCGTAGACCTCACGGTAAATGTCATTCTGTTCCAGTAATTCTTCGTGTGTACCGAATCCGTTCACCTTACCATCTTCCATAACGATGATACGGTCGGCATCCTGTACACTGGAGATTCTCTGTGCGATGATCAGCTTTGTTGTATCCGGAATCTCTTCACGGAATGCTCTCCGAATCTTCGCATCCGTCGCCGTATCCACCGCACTGGTGCTGTCATCCAGGATCAGTACTTTCGGCTTCTTAAGCAACGCTCTTGCAATACAAAGTCTCTGTTTCTGACCGCCGGATACGTTGCTTCCTCCCTGCTCGATATAAGTCTCATATCCCTTCGGGAAGCGGTCAATGAATTCATCTGCGCACGCAAGTTCACACGCGTGTCTGCACTCTTCCTCTGTCGCCTCTTTGTCTCCCCAGCGGAGATTATCGAGGATCGTTCCGGAGAACAGCACATTATTCTGTAATACCACTGACACCTGATTACGAAGCACTTCCATATCGTAGTCTTTTACATTTCTTCCGCCTACCAGCACTTCGCCTTTCGTTACATCATACAGACGGCTGATCAGGTTGACCAGACTCGTCTTGGCACTTCCGGTTCCTCCGATGATTCCGATCGTCTCTCCCGAATGGATCTTCAGATCAATATCTTCCAGTACAGGTTCGCCACTGTCCTTTTTATAAGCAAAGTCCACGTGGCGGAATTCAATACTTCCGGCTGCTACTTTCATAGCCGGCTGCTGTGGATTCTTAAGATCACTCGTCTCATTCAGTACTTCGGAGATACGTCTCGCACTCGCCATACTCATCGTGATCATAACGAATACCATTGACAGCATCATCAGACTCATCAGGATATTCATACAATATGTAAGAAGACTCATCAGTTCTCCCGTCGTCAGGGATTTACTTGCGATCATCTTCGCTCCGAACCAGCTTACTAACAGAATACAGGTATATACTGCCGTCTGCATCATCGGTGCGTTGAATACCAGATTCGTCTCTGCTTTTACGAAAATGTTATAGATATTTTCACTTGCTCTTCGTAACTTGGACGTCTCCTGTTCCTCTCTTACATATGCCTTTACGACACGGATCGCAGATACGTTCTCCTGTACAGACTCATTCAGGTCATCATACTTCGGAAATGCCTGCTGGAAATACTTTGTCGCATGGCTCATGATCAGGAATAACAGAATTCCAAGAATAATCACCGCTACAAGATAGATGCACGCCAGTCTTGCATTGATCGTAAATGCCATGACCATCGCACATATCATGCTGGCAGGTGCTCTCGTGAACATACGCAGAATCATCTGGTATGCATTCTGTATATTGGTTACGTCTGTTGTCATTCGGGTTACCAGTCCCGCCGTGCTGAATTTATCAATATTCGAAAATGAAAATGTCTGAATATTGTTAAACATCGCCTCGCGCAGATTCCTTGCAAATCCTGCCGATGCTTTCGCACCGTATCTTCCACCCATCATTCCGGCGAATAATCCGATGGCCGCCGCAACGACCATGATCCCGCCGACCTTATAGATGTGCTGAATATCCCCGGCATTGACACCTTTGTCGATGATCGATGCCATCAGATAAGGGATGATCATCTCCATCAATACCTCAAGGATCATAAAGAGCGGAGTTGCAATGGATGCTGCTTTGAATTCTTTGATCTGTTTTGCTAATGTCTTAATCATTCCATTCTGCCCTTTCTTTTTTGTTTTTTATATCTTTCTTTAAATCATGTGCTATCTTTTCTGTTCTGTTTTTATGCCTTACTTTTTTTTCTGTTTTACTTTATCGCATACTTTCTGGCATTCTCCCTGATCTGATCCAGTACCTTATAAAACGTATGAAGCTCCTCCTCCGATATGCCTTCGGAAAGTTCTTCTTCGATATGCTCCACAATCTCTTCAAAAGATTCCTGACTGGCAATTCCTTTTTCTGTCAATACCACTTTCTTCAGTCTTGCATCCTGTTTTACGGATTCTCTTTTCACAAATCCCTTCTTTTCCATCAGCTGGAGCAGATTCGTAACTGTTGATCTGCCGACCGAGAATCGTTGTTCAATATCTTTCTGAAAAATATCACGTTCCTGGTTCTCATAGAGATATCGGATGATCCATCCATGCATCATAGTTACTTCGTCCACACCGGACTTTCTCACATGTGCAGACAGATTTCTTGACAATTTCAGATCCGTACAGTGTATCTCCGGTCCGATCTTTCTGCCTTTCTCTTTCACATTACCATCCTTTCCTGTTACATCTTTGTTCATATCATTTTCATCTTTGTTCGGCTTTCCATTGAGCTTTTCTTTCGAATATACGACATTCTTCAGTACTTGCCGCTTCCAGACACATGAGCTTTTTAAATGTTTGGTTTCGAATTGTTCTTGTTCGAATTGTTTGTTATCGAACATATTTTATCACGCTCTGTCCGAATGTCAACACATTCTCCAATATTCCTCAACATTTTTCCGACATTTTCTCCAACCTGTATTGAAAAAACGCTTGCTATCTAGTTTTCAAAACTATATAATAATTACATTGAGGTGATGAAAAATGACGATAGATACAAAAGATATGCTGAACAGCATTTTATCAAGTATCTCACGGATTGATTACGTGAGACCGGATGATATTCCGAATATAGATTTATACATGGATCAGGTCACAACTTTTATGGAAAAAGAGCTGGCATCCAGCAAGCGCCACGAAGAGGACAAGATCCTTACCAAGACCATGATCAACAACTATGCCAAGAACAACCTTCTCCCTCCACCGGTGAAGAAGAAGTATTCCAAAGAGCATCTGCTTGTAATGATCTTTATCTATTATTTTAAAAATTTTCTTTCTATTAAAGATATCGAGACCATGTTAGAACCGATCACGGATAAGTATTTCGACACGGATCAGGATTTTGATATCACTTCTATCTATAAAGAAGTGTGTGAACTGGAAAAGTCCAGAATTCCGGAATTCGAAAAAGAGATCATCCGCTCTTATAATTCTTCTAAGAAATGTTTCGATGAAGTACCGGAAGAAGACAGGGATTCCCTGCAGCTGTTCGCATTCATCTGCAACCTGAGTTTTGACATTTATGTAAAA
Organism: Dorea sp.; assembly: GCA_050873945.1. Classification (GTDB taxonomy): domain Bacteria; phylum Bacillota; class Clostridia; order Lachnospirales; family Lachnospiraceae; genus Dorea_A. The sequence goes on along the minus strand of JBNMJT010000066.1, from coordinate 3,105 downwards.
AAACAGATTGTCGAAAAACTGTTGGATAATTTTCCGGATCTGCTTCACTCTGGAAATACCGGTACTAAAAAAGATTCGAAAAAAAAGAAATAAGACCGCGCGTCTTATTTCTTTTTTTCTTCTTTCCTGGCTGCTTCCACATCCTTACCGAATGTATCCGCACTGCCTTTTCGCACTTTATTCTGCTTCTTCGTCTTTGGCTTCCCCAAGTCCAATTCTCTCAAACACCATGTCATATCCGTCATTTCCATAATTCAGTGAACGGTTCACACGGCTGATCGTTGCTGTCGAGGCACCTGTCTTTTCTGCAATCTCAAGATAGGTTTTGTGTTCTCTTAACATCTTTGCAACTTCAAACCGCTGTGATAATGAAAGCAATCCATTAATCGTACAGATATCTTCAAAAAATGTATAACACTCCTCTTTATCTTTGAGGCTTAAAATTCCCTGAAACAGATAGTCAACTGCCTCTGTTCTGATTTTCTTACTCATAGCATTATCTCCTTCGTAGCAGATTCATTACTTTTACATTTTAACACACTAAAATCGTAAAGTCTATAGTTTTTTCCCATGTTTTATACAAGCTTTCAATTTTTCCAGTGAAACATTGGCAATCAATTCTTCCGGGAAGTCTGCTTCTTTCAATATTTCTTCCGCATATGGATATTCTGCAATATCCGTATCCACATGAGAATCACTGCCAAGCACGATCATCACACCCTGTGCTTTACATTCTTTTACCATCTCCAGACAGTTTTCTTTCGTATTCACGCGGAATCCCTCCGGACGAAGAGAAGAATTATTTACTTCCAGTAAAGTTCCAGTCTCTTTTGCCTTCTTTACCAGACGTTTCATATCTACCGGAACCCTTCCGTCATCCGGATGTCCGATGATATCCACATATGGATGTTCCATTACTTTCTCATACGCCGCAGTCACATTGTCTATTGTCCGTTCATCTTTAAAACAAGGCGGATGAATACTTGCGATCGCAATATCCAGTCTTTCCAGAATTGTATCCGGAAGATCGATATCCCCGTGTGCATTCATGATATTCAGCTCTGCCCCTAACAACAGCTCAATTCCATACTTTTTTCTCGGAACAATTCTTAAATTCTCAAAATAAAACAAATGACAGGTTCCCGGCATCTCCGGTGCATGTTCTGTGATTGCAAGTCCTTTCAGCCCTTTATCCGCTGCGGCTTTCGCCATCTCATTCATCGTATTATATGCATGTCCGCTTGCCAGTGTATGCGTATGTGTATCAATCTCTACTCTCATTTCCTGCTTCTCCTTTCTGTTATATTTCATCAGGTCTTCATTTTTTATCGTTATTTTTTATGTGCTATTTTCAAATGCGTTATGTTCCATTGTTACTTTGCTTCTTTTCAGCTTTAACGCTCTAATATTTCGCAACAGGAAGTATTATACCGTATAATTTTCTTTTTTTCTACCCATTCTATACTGGAAAGCAGGTTTTCCTCACTTTTTACTAAATGACCGCCATTTATTCGTATCTCTAATGTATATGAAATAGAAAAAGGAGTTTTATTATGCAGAAAAATGAAAAAAAGACCGTAAATGTAAACCCATTATCCAATCAGGAACTCATCGATTCCTATGATTATCTCGCAAGTGCAGCCTCTTCCCATGACTGTACCGGACTGATCCCTTCTGCACCTCTCAGCAGCGCAGAACTGGATTCTTACGAGGAACTTTATCCATTCCTTCCCCCTGTTTCATCCACAGCTGATTCTTCGAAATCCACTCCGAGGCCGGATAAAAATCCATCTGATATTAAGGGTTAACATTCCTCTGAAAATGCACCGCAAAATCCCTGTTTTTCCTTGACATGCCTTTCAATCACGGCTAATCTTATAGAAGAGAAAACAGATTTTATATATTGAGAGGTAACTGATCATGAAAAATATACTAATGATAGCAACTGGTGGTACGATTGCATCCAAAGAAGGGGATCTTGGACTGACACCGGCTGTAACAGGGGAAGAACTTGCAGCCAGCGTACCGGGGATCAAGGACATCTGTCATCTGGAAGTGCTTCAGCTTATGAATATCGACAGCACCAATATGCGTCCGCGCCAGTGGCTGATGATCCGTGATGCAATCATGAAAAATTATAACAACTACGATGGTTTTGTCGTTCTCCACGGAACAGACACCATGGCATATACCGCTGCTGCCCTGTCTTATCTGATCCAGGACAGTGTAAAGCCGATCGTACTGACCGGTTCCCAGAAACCAATGGCCAATCCTTATACCGATGCGAAGATCAATCTGTTCCAGAGTATCCTGTACGCTACGGACGATCTTTCCTGCAATGTCTGCATCGTATTCAATGGAAAAGTCGTTGCCGGAACCCGCGGACGCAAACAGCGTACCAGAAGTTTTGATGCATTTGACAGCATGAACTTCCCGGAACTCGCCATCATCCGCGACAGCCGTATCATCCGTTATTATACCGAGACACGTCCGGCTCCGCAGGACCTTAAGTCCTACGCAAGCCTCAATGACCGCGTCTTCGTCCTGAAACTCACACCGGAAGTAAAGGCTGAGATCTTCGATCTGTTAAGCGGACACTACGATGCCATCATCCTTGAGACATTTGGAATCGGCGGCATTCCGGAATATGATGATTCTTTTGAAAATGCGATCTTTTCCTGGGCTGATTCCGGCAAGACAATTGCCGTCACCACACAGGTTCCGGAAGAGGGCTGTGATCTTGGTGTCTATCAGGTTGGGAAGAAATTCAGTAATCATAAGGGAATCCTGCAGTCAGATGATATGACGACAGAATCGATTGTTGCGAAACTGATGTGGATTCTTGGTCAGACGGATAAGCAGGATGAGATTGCGCGGTTGTTTTATCGCGAGATTAATCATGATAGGGTGTAATTGTTATTAAATTGATTAACGGAGTTGGCCTCTCGGTCCTTGAAGAACACCGTATATAGTCGTTCTTGTTCAGGTTCCGTGCACTAAGAAACAGTAAGAGCGCCAAAATAACCTAAGAACAAAGGAATTACGTTCACAACTCGTCCCTTTGGGACTCAAACAGGTTCACTACATTCCTTTAACGGTTATTTT
>JBNMJT010000065.1:0-13187 GCA_050873945.1 Dorea sp. | reverse complement strand
TCATATGTTAATACAAAAAGGAACATAATGTACCAATAAACAAAAAACTCCCCGATACACCGTAATAAGTGTACCGGGGGTTTTGCATTACTTGATTATAAAAATTACAGAGTATCGTCTCTCTTAATATAACCAGGCTGGTCAGCCGGGGAAACGATTTCTTTCTTATGGATCAGTTTCGCCCATTTGTCAACTACTTCATTCTCTACGTGAACGTCTTCACCTACAGTAACTTCAGCGAGAACAACACTGTTTCTGACAACAGCGCCTTTTTTAATGATACATCCACGTCCGATTACGGAATTCTCAACAGTACCCTCAATCTGGCAGCCGTTGGAGATTACGGAATTCTTAACTTCTGCTGTATCGAAATACTGAGTCGGGCTGGAGTCATTGGTACGGGTATAAATTGGCCAGTTATCATGGAACAGCTCCTGAGCAGCTTTGTAGTCAAGAAGATTCATGTTTGCTGCATAGTAGCTTGGGAAGTCTGTGATGCTTGCAAAGAATCCCTTATGTGCTACGCCACGGATATCAAGAGTTTCACATTTATCGTTCAGGATATCTGCCAGAGTGTACATGGAAGAAAGCTTCTTAGCTTCTTTGATCAGGCTGATGAAAAGCTCTGTTTTCATAACACAGGTATCCATGAAGATATTCTGGTTCTTCTTATTACCATGGTTAGGACCAATGGCCTCAACACCTTTCTGGCGGTTCAGATTCAGAACATTACAGGTGAGATATGTTTCTTTTGCATTATCAACAGAATGATAAAGCAGAGTAACATCTGCACCGGAGTCAATATGTGTATGTATAAACTGGTCAAAATCAATAGAATAAACCATATAGCTAGGAGCGATAACAACATATGGATGAGACATTCTGCTCAGGGATTCCATATTATCCAGGTAGCAGGAGATATCTGTATTGTAGATATCATTGTCATTATTATGCTCTGAGAAGAGAAGCTGAAGCTTACCACTCTTGGAGTTGATGTTGTAATGACGTCCTGTTCCAACGTGTTCTACAACGGAACGAGGTTTGTTATTGATATAAACCTGAATACGGTCAATGTTACTGTTAGTCATATTGGAGATAGGGAAGTCAATGACTCTGTATCTGCCAAGGAAGGAAAACGCGCCGATCGGGCGATAATCCTGCATACCATCTACATAAATGTTTCTCCCGGAAGAGTTTACGATTCCAAATGCCTTATACATATTATTCTGCCCCCTTTACACGTTTCGCTACAAGCTCGATATGCTCGCTGTTTGGATCGCCTACAACAGCACCCTTGCCGATACGGATACCGTCAGCTACAAGTGCACGCTGAACAACAGCACCTTCTTCTACAATAGCACCCGGCATCAGTACACTGTCAATGATCCTGGCACCTGCACCGATCTTAACACCTGTAAAGAGAACGGAATGCTTAACTTCGCCCTGAACTACACAGCCCTGAGTGATATATGCATCTTTGACATCTGCTTCTGCACTGATGTACTGAGGAAGTGCAGTAACATCTTCTGTATAAATTTTCCAGGAAGGATCGCCAAGGTCAAGCTCGTTCTTGGAGCTTAACAGGTCCATGTTAGCCTCCCAGAGAGAGTCGATAGTTCCGACATCTTTCCAGTAACCTTTGAATTTGTATGCATAAAGAGTCTTGTTATCGTTAAGCATAGTAGGGATGATATCTTTACCAAAGTCATGGTTGGAATCCGGATTCTTGATATCAGCCATAAGCATCTTGCGGAGAAGTTTCCATGTGAAGATATAGATACCCATGGATGCAAGATTGCTCTTCGGATGTTCCGGTTTCTCTTCAAATTCTACGATACGTCCGGTTTCATCTGTGTTCATGATACCAAAACGGCTTGCTTCTTTCATCGGAACTTCGATAACTGCGATGGTTGCATCTGCGTTAGCTTTCTTATGAGCTGCGAGCATTTCGTCATAGTTCATCTTGTAAATATGGTCGCCGGAAAGAACGAGAACATATTCCGGATCAAATTTATCGATAAAGTCGATATTCTGGGAAATTGCATCTGCAGTTCCGCGGTAAACGTTCAGATTCTCATCTGCTTTCTCACGTGGAGGAAGAACGTAAACACCGCTGTCTTTGGCATCAAGTCCCCAGCGTCCGCCAGCTGCTACATAGCTGTTAAGCTGGATAGACTCATACTGTGTAAGAACACCAACAACATCTACACCACTGTTGGCACAGTTACTTAAAGGAAAGTCTACGATACGATATTTACCGCCGTATGAAACGGCTGGCTTTGCCACTTTATTGGTTAAGTCATGCAGACGGCTGCCACGACCGCCGGCTAAGATCATAGCCAACATACTATTCTGTTTCATAATAGTGAACCCTCGCTTTCATTTATTACATAATATTATACAATCTTTCGTACTATATTTCCATAGGTTTCTGAAAAAAATATGTAAATTTTTCGCTACAAACAGATGAAATTCGTGAAAAAATTATACATTATACACAAAATAGTGGCGAAAAATGGAAAAAATTAAGTTTGTAAATATACACAAATTTGGGGAAAACGGGTGGACGTATAATAGTTCTTACGATATAATAGGTAGGAATTTAAAAGAAACAGAGGTTATCACGTGAGTAAGAGAGAAGATTACAAACGATTTATCGTGTTCTGTCTGGCGAGTCTGGTAGTGCTGGCGCAGATGGCGGTCTTTGCCTATGTCTGGTATACCGTCTACAGAGGTCAGATTGATGAACCATTCTGGCGAAAAGGTAACTGGGTGCTGATCGCGATCTACGGTCTGCTGTTTGCCATGTTTGCCAAGTTATATGGAGGACTGAAAGTCGGATACCTTAAAAGGATAGATGTATTTTATTCCCTGACATTAGCGCTTTTGTGTACCAATGTAGTGGAATATCTGGAGATCACTTTGATTAACAGGTGGTTTCTGAGTGTGTGGCCGATGATCGAGATGACAATGGTACAGCTGGTACTGATCGTTATCTGGATTTTTGGTTCCAGACATATTTATTCCAGATTATATCGTGCGCGTAGATTACTGGTCATTTATGGTGACCGCGATCCGGGGGATGATCTGATTCATAAGATGAATTCCCGAAAGGATAAATACGATATCAGTGGTAAAGTGCATGTCAGTCTTGGAGAAACAGAAATTCACAAGATGATGCGTAATTACGACGGGGTGATCATATGGGATCTGCCGTCAATGGAGAGAAACCGTTATCTGAAATTCTGCTTCGCTCATTCCATCCGCTGCTATATCAGTCCGAAGATTTCAGACATTATTCTTATGGGAAGCGAGCGCATTCATCTTTTCGATACACCGCTTCTGATGTCACGAAATATGGGACTTGCGGTAGATCAGAGAGTTGCGAAGAGAATTATGGATATCCTGATTTCCGGAATCGGCATCGTCATTACATCACCGATTATGCTGATCATAGCTATCGCGGTGAAGGCATATGACAGAGGTCCTGTATTTTATTTCCAGGACCGTCTTACAATTGGCGGTAAGCCATTTAAAATCTGTAAATTCCGCAGTATGTGTGTGGATTCTGAGAAAAATGGGGCCAGACTGGCGTCCAAACATGATTCACGTATCACTCCGGTAGGACATGTGCTGAGAAATCTGCATCTGGACGAGCTGCCACAGCTGTTCAATGTATTCAAAGGAGATATGTCTCTGGTTGGCCCACGTCCGGAACGTAAGACGATCATGCATGAGTATGAGAAGGAACTGCCGGAGTTTTATTACCGCCTGAAAGTAAAGGCAGGACTGACCGGATATGCGCAGGTTTATGGAAAATATAACACCACCCCTTATGACAAATTAAAGCTGGACCTGTTTTATATTGAGAACTATTCTTTCCTGCTGGATATTAAGCTTATTTTTATGACAGTTAAGATTTTTTTCCAGAAGGAAGTTTCAGAGGGAGTAGATGACAAACAGGTAAATGCTCTGAAAGATTCCGGAAGAAACGCCGGGGCATCAGAGGATAAAACGGAGGAATAACCATGAATAAACCGCTGGTATCTGTGATCATGCCGGTTTACAACGGAGAAAAATATATTAAACAGGCTGTAGATTCCGTCTATGAACAGGGAGTTTCGCTGGAGCTTCTGGTAATTGATGACGGATCTACAGATCATACAAAGGAAGTCCTGTCTGCCTATGAGGGCAGAGAGGGCTTTCAGTATATTAAGAACAAACAGAATATGGGTGCGGCTGGCTCCAGAAACAGAGGAGTGAAGCTTGCTAAAGGAGATTACATTGCTTTTCTTGATGCAGATGACTGGTGGGAAAAAGGCAAGCTGAAAGAGCAGCTGCAGCGTCTCGAAGAGACGGGATATGTGTTGTGTTCTACCGGCCGTGAACTGATGAAATCTGACGGAAGCAGCACCGGCCGTACGATTCCTGTGAAAGAAAAGATTACTTACAGAGAACTTCTGAAGCATAACAGCATTAACTGTTCTTCTGTAGTACTCAGGACGGATGTGGCACGGGAATTTCCGATGGAGCATGATGACAGCCATGAAGACTATATCACCTGGCTGAAAGTTTTGCGAAAATACGGTTGTGCGGTCGGAATCAATAAGCCATACCTGAAATACCGGCTCAGTGAGGGCGGTAAGTCCAGAAACAAGCTGAAATCAGCAGTGATGACTTATAATGTTTACAGATATGTGGGGTATGGACGGGTAAAGAGTTGTATTTTCTTTTGCTCTTATGCACTGCATGGAATCTGGAAGTATTGCCGTAGATAAGCAAATGAAAATCTGGTATTCATATGCCATTATTCTGCAGAGAGTGAATAGTGTTTTTTGCTACGCTACTGAATAAGAACAGAGCGGTCAGTAACATTTTTGGAAATAGTTTCATAAGAGATTTATTAACTTTCTATTCCATAAATCATAAAAATATGTTATCCTTGGGATAATAACTATGACTTTGCTGTTAATAGTCCGTTACGATTAATGTTATGAGCGGATATGGGAAAAGAGGAAAAATCGCGTCCCTGGCAGGTCAGAAATATGATTAAAGGATAGTATTAATATGAAATTAAGGAAAGAGAGGCCGGCTGTGCCTTATACCTACCTGATCGATAACTTCAAGGTCCTGCTTATCTTTCTGGTAGTGTTTAACCATATTATTGCATTCAATTTTGTAAAAGTGGACACAGTGGTGAGATACGTGTGGTATGCGATCACGATCTTCCATATGCCTGCGTTTATTTTTGTTTCGGGGTATCTGTCGAAGAAACCTCAGAGTGCATTAAAGAATTTTAAAAACCTTCTGATTCCGTATATTCTGGGATACAGTCTTACCTGGTATTCCCAGATATGGCTGGGACGTTCTGTGGATTATGAAATTCTGCGTCCTACCGGAACAGTTATGTGGTATATTCTGGCGTTGTTTATTTACCGTCTTACCATTGAAGCGCTGGGTAAGATCAGATTTATTGTTCCGCTCAGCATTCTCATTGCATTGTGGGCAGGAACAAGACCAGAATTTACAACATTTTTATCAGCATCAAGAATTGTGGTATTTTTCCCATTCTTTGTTGCAGGATATCTCTGGAAAAGTGAATATATCACCGCAGTTCGCAAGTTTAAAGGGAAATGGGTGTTAGTGCCTATTTCGGGAGTGCTGTTGTGGGCAATACCGAACTATATGATTTCCAATGAGATGGGAGTTGCTATTTTTCGCGGTAATCACGGATATAAACTCTGTGGTCTGACAGATCCGGAAGGTATCATTCTCAGACTGCTGATGTATCTGGTGTCATTTATTCTGATTTATACATTTCTTGCGTTACTGCCGGATATCAAGCTTCCGCTTACTTATGTGGGACGACACACAATGGGAATTTACTTCTTCCATTACCCGATCATGATTATTATGAATGGGCTGTATCTTCTGCAGATTCCTGAGATGAACAATGTATGGGTGCTGTTAGGAGTGTCATTGGTATTTGTTCTTGTCCTGGGAAGTCTGCCGGTGGATATTCTTTATACCAGTGTATTGAATCTGGTTGCATTTATCCTGATCAAGAAGGATAAGACAGTCAGAGATGAAGGTCTGGAAGAGGAATATGACCGCGAGGACCATGAATATGAACTTCTCAGACGAAAGAAAGCGATTGAGGAACTGGCCGCTACCCTGGATTCTGAGAGTGAGCAGGATGGTCATATGGAGAAAATAAATCTGGATGATGATTCATTTATGCAGGAAAATGTGCCGGATAAACCGGAAGGGTTCAGTGACGTAGCAGGGATGGAACTGGATATCGAAGAGGATAATCTGGATGATATTCCGGATGAAATCATTCAGGAAGAAGAGGAACTTTCACTTGAAGATCTGATTCAGGAGCTGGAGGCAACTACCAGAAAGATAGGGAATGGAGATTTGATGGAAGATGCACCCCAGAAAACAGAAACAGGTGATGAATCTGTGAATGTAACAGATGATATGAGTGAAAGATAAATACGGTTACTGTTGGATAAAAAGCAAAAAACAGGGAATCGTAAAATAATAAAAACGAAAGAGGACTTTGGAATACGTGGAAGTATTTCTTAGCCCTCTTTTTTTAATTTTTATAGGAAAGACCGCCTGACTGCGTTCTTTGGTGAAAGCAGGAGATTTCACTGAATGAAATAAGTCCTCCTGTTTTAACCGAATCAAGGAAGTCCCCTGCTTCAATTGCAAAGCAGTTATTCAGTTAAATTAACGCAGATTTAACATTTTTGTAACGAAGAGGTGACGAAAGTTGGAAATTATGATATAATCAAATCATCTATAGTGTGAAGCAGGGGTAACTGTCTGTCAGGTACGGAACAGTTACGGGCAGGAATATTTATCGGGAGTTATAAAGAGAAGATGAAGAGAGTGATCACATATGGCACTTTTGATTTGTTTCATAAGGGCCACTATAATATTATAAAAAGGGCAAAGGCGCTTGGCGATTATCTGATCGTTGGCGTTACAAGTGAGAGCTTTGATATTGAACGAGGCAAGCTCAATGTAAGAGACAGCCTTATTAAGAGAATAGAGAATGTACGGCGTACCGGACTGGCAGATGAGATTATTATTGAAGAATACCAGGGACAGAAAGTCAGCGACATCATTAAATATGACATAGATGTCCTGGTGGTTGGTTCAGACTGGAGAGGCAAATTTGATTATCTTAAGAACTACTGTGATGTTGTTTATCTGGAACGAACCAAGAATATTTCCAGTACAAAGCTTCGCAGTGAGGGTGTTATCTTTAATATGGGAATTGTAACAGACGATATTAAAGATAATGACTTTGTGCAGGAATCCAAATATGTCAGCGGTATTCATGTAGAACGGGTATTCAGCGAGAATCCGGAGACTGCGCAGGAATTCTGTGATAAATATGAGCTGGGATCCTGCTGGAGCGACTATGACCAGTTCCTGTCAGATGTGGATATCGTTTATATTAAAACTTCGCTGAGTAAACGGGCGGAGTATATTGAACGCACACTGAAACAGGGCAAATATGTGATAAGTGATTCTCCGTTAACACTTTCTTCGGAGAAACTGCGCTATCTTTTTGAAGTGGCGAGAGAGAACAATGTAGTCCTGATCGAGAGGATGACGCTGGTTTATCTGCGTGCCTTTAATCAGCTGGTATGGCTGGTGCACAGCAACCTGGTAGGAGATCTGGTCAGTGTCAAATGTGCGATTTCCCAGGATGATTTTGAAGGTGGCAGGACTTTTAATGAGACAGTCTGCACAGCAATCTGCGCGGTACTTAAATTGCTTGGCAGAAAGTGCCAGGATATCAATACAAATGCAGTCCGCGATCAGGAAGGGAAATTTGTATATGACATGATCACCATGAAGTATGCCAATGCACTGGCGACCATTGAGATCGGAACAACCGTAGATATCGAGAATGAACTTGTGATCATCGGAAGCAACGGAAGAGTCACGATTCCGAATGACTGGTGGAACACGGGATATTTCGAGGCAAACATTTCTGGAAAGGAATTTCTGAAGAGATACAGCTTTAATTTCGAAGGAAATGGTTTCCGCTATCTGTTGCAGGAGCTGATGATCATGATCAGAGACAAACGTACAGAATGTACCCGGCTTTTTTATGATGAGTCGTTAAAAATAATAGAAATTTTGGAAACAATTAATCAGAAAGGATAACTCATGACGGAAAAACAGAAATACCTCCTGAAGCTTTTCAGGGAGGTTGATGAAATCTGCAGAGAACATAACCTGAGATATGTACTGGCCGGGGGCTCCCTTATCGGAGCTCTCAGGCATGAAGGATTTGTTCCCTGGGATGATGATGTGGACCTTTATATGCCGCGATCAGACTGGGAGAAATTTATAGAGATCTGCAAGACAGAGCTGCCGCCGAACAGAGAGATACAGTGTTCGGAGGTGGACAGAAATTATACAAATTCATTTCCACGCTATGCCTCTACCGATACCTGTGCGATTCATAAAAGCCAGATCATCGGCAAGGACTGTGGCGGAGAGATCATAGACATTCTTACACTGGATCCTATTCCGGCAGACGATAAAGAATACGAGAAATATAGAACGCACATGATGATTTACTCGGACCTTATCAATATTTCTGTAGGCTACAGTGACCGCTGGGAGATACCTGTATCCATGTATCTGAAGTATCTTCTTTCTTATATTTTTCTTGGCAAAAAAAGAACACTGGAGAAACTCGAAAAGATTATGTTTTCCTATAAAGAGGAAGAGTGCGACCGCTATGCCATGCGCTGGGGTGGCTGCCCGTTCCTTTTTGACAAAGATATGATGTTCCCTGTCAAAGAGGGAATTTTCGAGGGGCAGAAAGCTATGATCCCGAATAAATGCAGTGACTATCTGATCTGGCATTATGGTGATGAGTGGTCTTATATGCCGCCGCATGACAGCAGAGAGGGACATGTGGCTGTCTGCGTAGACGAACTTCCTTATCAGGAACTTCGTGAGGAATATATGCCGAACATTCATAAAGGCAGACTGCGCCGGGATTCTGTATTCCGTAAGTTCTACAATATGCTTATTGCCAAAAAGAACCATAAAGTCCGTCAGGAAGGACTTACAATGAAAGCACGCGCAGTAGCACTGGATCTGCAAGGCGCGATCAGCGAGTCGGGATTAAAGATTAGTGAACTGGTTGAGAACAGATCTTTTCACAAGCTGAATGCATTATTTGGATCTTATTACAAAAGTCAGCTTAGTGCTGATTTTATCGGAAGAGAAGACTACACAAATATTTATGCATTTTATCATCCAATCCTTGTGGAGATTCCGGATGAAGTGTTCTATGCAGCGATGCTGACACTTTTCTATACAGAGCGTGTGTCAAAGGCATATCGAATGCTGCAGGTCCGCCAGCAGTTAGATCATATCACTCCTGAGATGGAGAAACTGAAAGAGGATATCGAGCTTTTCAGAAAAGCGGTGGATCATTATGAGTTTCACCGTATGGAGGAAGCACAGCAGATCATAGAGGATCTTCTGGACAGATATCCGGGACATCCTGGATTTATGAAATTCCAGTGCCGTTTCCTGATGGAGAATGCGGGAGAGAATCGTATCGAGGCAGAACGATTTATCGAAAAAGCACTCAAGAAATTCCCGGAGGATGGATATTTCCTGAAATATAAGGCAGATATCTTCTGGATGAATGGTGAGGTACAAAAGGCAGCAGAACTTTATCTTCAGGTGAAGAATAAGACCACGAATGGGGTTGTCTGGATGGAGATGGACAGATTTTTCAGGGGATATAAGGCAGAGATTCTGAAGAACTGTGAAGAGCTTCTGGCAGCCCGCAGAAAGAAAGAGGCACTTTCGCTTATGGAACTGTGGAATCAGCTGATTCCGGAGGATGATGATATCCAGGGCGCGTTCTATCTGGCAAAGGCAGCCTGCGCACGCACCCAGAGTGAGATTGAGCAGGAAATCAATGAGATTCGCAGCGTGATCGAGGTACCGATGCTTACACCGGTGCAGGTAGAGTCTGAATCAAGAAAAAATAAGAAAAAGAAGAACAGCAGATCTTCGGACAAAAAGGCAACAGATACAAGTAAGACTACAGATGAAGTGGAAAATCCAAATGAGACTGCAAGTCCAAATGATGCTGCAAGTGTAGATGCAACTGAGAAGACGAAGGCGAAAACAGATATAGAAACAGATGCAGAAACAGATGTAAAAACAGATAGAAAAACAGATACAGAAACAAATAAAAATCTGAAATCTGAAGAACATCCAATGTATAAAAAGGCATTAACGAAGGCATGGAAACGCCTGGGCTATTCAAAAGAACTGGCAGCCCTGCGCACACAGATCATCTGTACCGGCGAGGAGAGTGAGCTGGAATGGCTTGCTGAGCAGGTGAGAAACCGGCAGTTCCGCAAAGAGGAGAAGGCCTGCGTTTATAAGCTGGTAGGTGATGTCCGCATGAAACAGGGACAGACCAGAGAAGCTTTTACCAATTATAAGAAAGCTCTGGAATATGAGATGCCATCCTATGTAAAGACAGAACTTTACCGTATTTTTATCAATGATCTGAATGACGGAAGCAGACAGGCGAAGAGCTTCGGAAAGAAAGCAGACATCACAGTTGTGCTTGATAACTGGCTGGATAAATACGGAAGTGTTGAAGAAGTAAAGAGAATCATACAGTCAGTAATGTGAAATAGAAATGGAGCAAAGAGTTGAATAAAAAACAGAAGGTAATTTTATCATTATTAAAGGAAATAGATGAAATATGCCAGCAGAATCAAATTGAATATTATCTCTCTCCACGACTGACACTCTGCGCTGTGGAGGGAAAACCTTTCCCACAGAATCCTATGTTTGGAATTGTCCTGATGAAAGTGGCAGATATGGAGCGTTTCCGCAAGGCGGTAGATGAAGATCCGAGAGAGAGACGTGCACTGGAATCCCTGAAGAGCCATAAATGGTTCTCGGGATTTTATCTGCGGTATACGAACACAGATACGCTGTGCCTGAATATGGATAATACCAGAGATTACGCATTTCCGGGAATAGGAGTCAGCATTTTTCCTCTCAGGTCAGATGCAGAGTCGGCATCTGCTGCCCGCAGATTTTTAAGAGATGAGAATGCATGGACAGAACTTTGCCATATTAATTATGCAGACAGAAATTTCAAAAACAGAGTCAACCGTACATGGATGAGACTGAGATGCCTGATCACTGGACGTCAGAAGCAGGCGTCCCGCTTATATGACAGATTTCTAAGACTTTATCAGAAACCGGAGACGGACAAATACGTTCTTAAAAGAAAAAAACAGACCACGATTTACCCTGCCAATATTTTTGCGAAAAGCAAGCGTGTCGGGCTGGAGGGAGTACAGCTTCAGGTTCCTGCAAAGACAGAAGAATATCTGACCATAAGCTATGGCAAGAATTATAAGGATGTCACAGAACCGCGCTATGTCGCTCCAATCGCACTGGCAGTCAGCGCCAGAGTAAGTTACACACAGTTCTGGAAAGAGGCGGGAGATTTCGAAAAATACAGCAAGGAACGTATGCGAAATGCCCGCAAGCTTGCAAGAAGCAGACGGCATAAGGACTACTTTAACGAATGCTGGAATTATGTGGAATTCTGCGGAGAGCGGATGAATCTGGGTGTATCCTATGAGAAACAGAAGGACTATATCAAGAATCTGTATAAGAATGAAGATTATATGACACTTGAGAAAGTGTTCCGTCCATACTTCAAAATGATGCAGAAGAGTCTGCAAAAAGGCGAACTCTTTGCGGAGGACGAAGAGATTCTTGATATTTATATAGATGTACTGGAAAAAACAGGAAAAACAGTACAGAGAGAGAAGATCGGTGCACTGATCTGACGGGAGGAAAAATGAAACTTTCAGATTATATTGTTACGTTTTTACAGAAAAAAGGAATCCGCCATTTCTTTGGATATCAGGGAACAATGATCGCACATGTGGTAGATTCTATCGAACGAAACCCGGAGACGGAAAATCATTCCAGTTATAATGAACAGGGAGCAGCTTTTGCGGCATGCGGTTATGCGCAGGCGAAACAGGAATGCGCATGTGCCTATGCGACCAGCGGACCTGGAGCAGTCAATCTCTTAAGTGGTGTGGCAGATGCTTATTATGATTCCCTGCCTGTGATTTTTCTCACAGGACAGTTAAACACCTATGAATATTCAGGTATCGAGGGACTGCGTCAGCAGGGATTTCAGGAGACAGATATCGTGGCAATGGCAAAACCGGTCACGAAGTATGCTGTCCAGATCCGTAATCCGGAGGATATCGTTGTAGAATTAAATAAAGCTTATCATATTGCGACAACAGGACGAAGAGGTCCGGTTCTTATCGACCTGCCTATGAATATTCAGAGAAGTGAAGTGGAAAATCCTGTTTATGACATGGAGTTTGAGGATAAACATACGGATGAAGCAACAGCGCAGAAGGCAGCCGACACTATTCTGGAAGCACTGAAACAGGCGAAACGTCCTGTGATTATGCTCGGACATGGAGTGGACAGCGCGGTAAGCCAGCAGGAACTGATTCATTTCGCACAGAAAAGACAGATTCCAATCATCACCAGTGTTCTTGCAAAATCCGTGCTGGGCTATGATCATCCGCTGAACTTTGGCTGTATCGGAGGCGCATATGGACATCGTTATGCGAATATGATCGCTAATGCAAAGAGTGATTTACTTCTCTGCTTCGGTATTTCCCTCTGTACCAGACAGATTGGAACGAAAGTACATGAATTTGCCAAGGGAGCAAAGATTATCCGCGTAGATATCGACCAGTATAACCTCCAGAGAGACATCCATGAGAATGGAGAAAACGAAGTGAAACTTCAGGCAGAAACAGGTGCAGTGATTGACTGTCTGGCAAGAGCACACTGCCCGGAAACAGAGGGCTTAAGTGACTGGCTGAATGTCTGCACAGAGATTAAAGAGAACCTCCAGGCTGTGGATGATAACACACCGGAGAGATATCCGAACCGCATGATCTCTGATCTCAGTGATATGCTTGAGGATACTTCTGCAATCGCAGTTGATGTCGGACAGCATATGGTATGGAGTTATCAGTCATTTAAGAACCGGGAAGGTCAGAAGCTCCTTTTTTCCGGCGGACATGGCGCTATGGGATATGGACTTC
>JBNMJT010000064.1:0-13344 GCA_050873945.1 Dorea sp. | reverse complement strand
GTTCGTTCCAGTTCAAGAAAACTACTAGCTTTCTTATCCCCTTTACTGTTTTTAAGGTTCGACATTAAATGTCTGTTCTGAATAATTCTCTTTAGAATTTTCAGGGTTGTTGTCTATTGTTTAATTATCAAGGTTCTTTGTTGTTTTTTCTTGTTCAACAGCTCATTTAGTATATCACACTCTCAACTGCTTGTCAAGAACTTTTTTTAATTTATTTTTTGCTTTCTTTTTACAAACTCTTTAAATAAGTTGTTTGCGAAAGCTTGTATATAATACCATGTATTTTTCAAAGTGTCAAGATGTTTTTTTCATCTTTTTTAACTTTTCTTTTTAATACATTTTGCAGTATCATATATGGCCGTAAAAAAACTATCTGAAAGCTCGTTTCAGACAGTTCTCACTGACCTAACGGAGAAAGAGGGATTTGAACCCTCGCGCCGGTTACCCGACCTACACCCTTAGCAGGGGCGCCTCTTCAGCCTCTTGAGTATTTCTCCAGCGAAAGTAATTATAACAAGCCTTTATAGGAATGTCAATTACTTTTTTCATCTTTTTTACATTTATTTATTTTTGAAGATTTTACTCCTCACTGTTTGTGTTGTTTCCTGCTTCCAGTGCACCATCAATCATTTTGATCAGTTCCAAAGCCGAGCGAAAGCTTTCTGACTTTCCTGCTTCTACCCAGGTGACCTTTCCCTGCCAGGTGCTGTGTTGTCTCTGTTCTACTCTTATTACAAACGTACCTTTACTTCCACTGTTTTTCAGCATCTCTTCATCACTCCATATCTTCGTCATCTCTGATTTCTTTGTTCTCTCTTCTTTTACAAATGTATGATACTTGCTGCCTGGAAATGGAGATCCCAGTTCATCAAAGAATTTATCTATTAACAAAAGAGCTTCCAGCATTCCATGGAACTCTGTTGGCTCTTTCTGATATCTGTGATAAATACGTCCCTTGATTTTCTCTTCTTTATAATAATCAATACAAAGGATAATCCCCCATGGGGTTCCCACATATTTTCCCATATTACCCATTTTCTATTCTGCCTCCTTTTAGGTTCATATTTCCTAAAAGTCTTTCTGGTATAAAACATTATTGACATAATATCTCACACCCGTCCTCTGGCGTTCTGTTAAAAAATGCCCATCAATCCGTTTCTGAATAATTTTACAGTCTTCTCTCGTTGTATTGATCAATAATACCAGATACTGTCCCTTACTATAATGATTCACGACATCGCTGCTCCGGATAGACGTACAGATTGCCTTTTCCAGCCGTCTTGCCAGTTCTTCCAGGTGCGGACCTTCTTTCATCGGTTTTCCTTTACTGTCTACAATTGTACACAGCATAAGATAAATAGACTGCCCGCTTCTTTCCAGCATTCTCACCAGCTGCTGGTATATTCCCTGAAATGTCGGATAACTGCACAGATACGCACCTTTTCTTCCGGACTCTTCTTTTTCTTCCAGATTTTCCTGTATATTATCAAGCACTTCATAAGAATGCATAACCTGATTTCCCAGCTGATTCAATGAATCAAGAAGTCGTTTTGATGGTTTTAATCCGCGTTCTTCAAAATATCTTTCAGCTGTATCTGCGTATAACTTTCTGGCTTCCTCATATCTTCCAAGTGCTACCATTGCTTCCATAGTCAGCGCTTCCCATTCCAGATACGGCTCTATTTCAGAAGCATATTTTCCCAAATACTCCAGTTGTATATAGTCCTGTCGTTCCCGGTAAAGAACGGCTGCCTCTTCCACGCATTGCCGGAACATCTCCTGATAACGATTTGTTTCTATAACTATCCAGATTGTATGTTGTCTCGTTTTGAGGAATTCTCCCGTATAAAGCGTAAATATTCTTTCCAGATATTCCAGCTTCTTTTCCTTGTTTTCTTCGGTTTCTATTTTCTGATACAATCGATCAAACTCGGAGGCATCCTCTTCCACCGGTATTTCTTTTGTCCAATATACAACCCCGTTTTTTATTTCGATATAGTTAACTTTCGGAAGTCCGGCCTTTTCCAGTCTTTTTTTTGCATTATAAATAACACTTTGAAGTGCATGTTGAACATTTACCACATCCCGGTCGCTGAACAACACTTCTTCAAGACTCTCCCTGCTGACTCCTGTCTTTCTTTTATGAAGCACCATTTGCATCAGCGAATCAAACTGCGTTTCTACACTTTTTTTTCCAAACAAAGATTTTCCATCATATTCCATTGAAAAATGATCAAACGTTTTTACCTGTAATATTTTTTCCTTCATTGTCTGAAATTCCTTTATACATTTTCATTGATCGTATGTTGAATTCTGTCTCGCACTAACGCTGCAATTTCTGTTGTTTTCATATCTTTATATTCATCATAAGACAATGGTTTCAAAAAATGCACCTGGACATCAACCTGCTCTGTTGTCTTAGAATCAAACGGAACAAAACAGTTGATCAGCGCTACCGGGACGATCGGACATTTTGCCCTGGTTGCCGCTTTGAAGCTGCCGCCTTTGAATTCCTGTACCTGATTTCCCTGTTTTGATCTGGTGCCCTCCGGGAAGATCAGAAAATTCTTACCATTCTTTACATCATTGCTGACATTTACGATTACCTGCAGTGACTGACGCACATCTTCACGGTCGATCATATAGGCTTTCATACAGGCAAATACCTGCTTCAAAAACGGTACATTCGCTACTTCCTTCTTCGCAACGACCGAGAACGGACGCGGGCATGCTTCCATAATTGCAAGTACATCATAAAGTCCCTGGTGATTCGGATAGAACATGAATCCGTCTTTTTCGGGAATATTGTCCTGTCCGTGTACCTCGATATTGATATTGCCGGTCGTGTTGGCGCGGTGATCGATATATTTTAATAATTCATAATGCTCTTCTTCTGTATATTTGTCTACGTGTCTGGCATGATAGCATAATTTATACCAGTAAACCGGCACGAAGAAAATATTTCGAAGAACCATCAGTAAGATTCTTCTCATATCTTGGCATACTCCTTGATCGCTGTCTCGTACAGGTTATTTCCCTCACTGTCGATGACTACGATAACCGGAAGATTCTCTACCTGCAATTTTCGGATTGCTTCGGTTCCGAGATCTTCGTACGCAATGACTTCTGAGGATTTAATGCATTTGGATAACAGTGCACCGGCTCCTCCGATAGCAGCAAGGTACACGCATCCGTTACGCACCACTGCATCGATAACCGCCTGACTTCTCTTACCTTTTCCGATCATAGCTGTCTGACCGAGGTCTAACAGACGCGGTGCATACTTGTCCATACGGCTGGCAGTTGTCGGTCCTGCTGATCCGATTGGTCTGCCTTCTCTTGCCGGAGATGGACCCATATAGTAGATTGCCTGATCTTTGATGTCGATTGGAAGCTCTTCACCGCGGTCCAGCGCCTCATCCATACGCTTGTGTGCTGCATCTCTTGCTGTGTAAATGGTTCCTGTGACATATATATAATCTCCTGCATGAAGAGATCTTGCTGTTTCTTTCGTAATTGGTGCTGTGATATGTTTATCCATACTGATTACACCTCCCTGATGATATGACGGTTCACATGGCAGCAAATGTTGATGGCAACCGGAAGTCCGGCAATGTGGGTCGGATACGTGTTGACATTTACTGCAAGTGCTGTGGTCGTTCCGCCGAGTCCGCCCGGTCCGATGCCGAGCTTGTTGATCGTCTCCAGCATCTCTTCTTCCAGATCTTTTACCCATGGGATCTCGGAATGTGATCCCGCTTCTCTTGTCAGTGCCTCTTTTGCCATCAGCGCACATTTTTCAAATGTTCCACCAACTCCGACTCCGACTACCATCGGCGGACAGGCATTCGGTCCTGCGTCTCTGACTGCGGCAAGAATTGCATTCTTTACACCTTCGATTCCATCAGCTGGTTTTAACATGAATACGCGGCTCATGTTCTCACTTCCGAATCCTTTTGGTGCAACTTTTATCTCTACTTTGTCTCCCGGCACGATACTGTAGTGGATCACTGCCGGTGTGTTGTCTTTGGTATTTTCACGGATGATTGGATCTCCTACGACGGATTTTCTTAAATATCCTTCTACGTATCCCTGACGTACGCCTTCGTTGATGGCATCTTCCAGGTTACCGCCTTCGAAATGTACGTCCTGCCCGATCTTCATGAATACGACTGCCATTCCGGTATCCTGACAGATTGGGATCATATCTTCTGCAGCAATCTTCAGATTATCCTGCAACTGATCCAGAATCTGACGGCCAAGCGGAGACTTTTCATTCTCTAATGCCTGTTTCATCGCTTTATCCATGTCATCTGCGAGAAAATGATTGGCCTGTATGCACATTTCTTTTATGTTTTCTGTAATTGTGTTTACATTAATTGTTCTCATTAATTTCCTCCTTGGGGACGGGGGATTTCTGAAAATCCTCCGTCCCAAATTAAAAAAGCCCTGTCCCTTTCTCATTTTACCCTGTCCCCATACGATATACAAGTTCTTTTCTCTGTGCTATAATGAATTTAATACATTTTTAGGAGGGGTTGAAATGACAACAAATGTAGATTTAGAGAAACTGCAAAAGGATGCGGTAGACATTTTCAATCAGGGCTTCGCCTGTTCAGAATCTGTAATTTATGCGATCAAAAAGAATTTTGAACTGGATATGTCTGATGATGCGATTGCTATGAGTTCCGGTTTCCCATGGGGACTTGGCGGAGGCGGATGTATCTGTGGTGCTCTCGCCGGAGCAACGATGTGCATCGGATATTTCTTCGGACGTAAGACACCTGGCGATCCTAAGGTAAACCGCTGCTTCAAGCTTTCGAACGAAATCCATGATTTCTTCAAAGAATACTGTGGTGCAACATGCTGCCGTGTTCTGACGAAAGGCAAAGAGAAGAATTCTCCGGAGCGTAAAGCACAGTGTACAGACTTTGTTTCTGCTACCGTAAAGAAAACGGCTGAGATCATTCTTCGTGAACTGGCTGCGGATGAAGCAGAAGGCTAAGAAAGTGAAAGTCGAAAAACTTGAAATGAGACTCGAAAAGGGCATGGATGAAAATCCACGCCCTTTTTCTTATATTTTCTTCACGTATCGCTATACGTTCGAAAGAAGCTGCCAGTGGCAGCTTCTTTAAATATCCTTATATGTCACCATATCACCATGCATTCAAAAAATGTCTGCAGCTCTTGCATGATATAGCCTTTGTATTTTCTCGTCTTTATTCTTCCATCTCAGAGCTTTCTGTATTCTCTTCCACTTCTGTTTCTACTTCCCCAGAATCTTCTGTGCTTTCTTCCGGCTCTACCAGATCTTCTTCTGATTCATCACCGCTGCGTACCTTTGCGATGCAGGCAACTTTATCACCTTCCGGCAGATTGATCAGTTTCACACCGGATGTCACTCTTCCGAGTTCTGAGATTCCTTCACACTTCATACGGATGATAATTCCCTCAGTGTTGATGATCATAATCTCATTATCTTCATTTACGGCTTTCACACCTACTACGTTACCGGTCTTCTCTGTAATCTTGTAGCATTTCACACCTTTACCGCCTCGGTTCTGGGCTGTGAATTCATCGATGGAAGTACGTTTACCCATACCATATTCGGACACGATGAGAAGGTCTGTTCCCTGTGAATCGATCTGCATTCCGATCACTTCGTCGCGGTCTACCAGATTCATACCACGGACACCCATGGATGTTCTTCCCGTCGGACGTACATCACTTTCGTTGAAGCGGATACACTGTCCATACTTTGTAACCATGAACACATCATGATCACTGTCTGTATATTTTACCTCGATCAGTTCATCTTCCTCACGCAGAGTGATGGCTGCAAGTCCTGTCTTTCTGACATTTGCATATTCTTTGATCGGAGTCTTCTTGATGAGACCTTTCTTGGTTGCCATCAGCAGATACTCATCATCGTTATATTTCTCGATTGGAATGACCGCACTGATCTTCTCACCCGGCATTAACTGCAGCAGGTTCACGATCGCAGTTCCTCTGGAAGTTCTGCTTGCTTCCGGAATCTCGTAAGCTTTCATGCGGTATACACGTCCGGTGTTCGTAAAGAACATCAGGTAATGATGTGTATTGGTCATGAAGAGTTCCTCTACGTAGTCCTCATCCAGCTTCTGCATTCCCTTGATTCCCTTGCCGCCACGGTTCTGGGCTTTGAATGTATCGTGAGACATTCTCTTGATATATCCAAGCTTGGTCATCGTGATGACAACATCTTCTCTCGGGATCAGATCTTCCATGGAAATATCAAACTCATCAAATCCGATGGATGTTCTTCTCTCATCACCGTATTTGTCGCGGATCACAAGAATCTCTTCTTTGATCACGCCAAGTAATAACTTTCTGTCTGCAAGGATCGCACGTAAATGTTCGATCTGCTCCATCAGTGCCTTATATTCTGCTTCGAGTTTCTCTCTTTCCAGACCTGTCAGAGCACGCAGTCTCATGTCTACGATTGCCTGCGCCTGTACATCTGTCAGCCCGAAACGCTCCATCAATTCTGATTTTGCGATCTGGACCGTCTGGGAACCTCTGATGATCTTGATCACTTCATCGATGTTATCTAATGCGATCAGCAATCCCTGTAAAATATGTGCACGTTCTTCGGCTTTATTTAACTCATACTGTGTACGGCGTGTCACTACTTCTTCCTGATGTTTCAGGTAGTAGTTCAGCATCTCCATCAGGTTCATGACCTTCGGCTCGTTGCCGACCAGAGCCAGCATGATCACACCGAATGTGTCCTGAAGCTGTGTATGTTTGTATAACTGGTTCAGGATGACGTTTGCATTGGCATCTCTTCGAAGCTCAATGACTACACGCATTCCTTCACGGCTTGACTGGTCACTTAAGTCTGTGATTCCGTCAATCTTCTTATCACGTACCAGCTCTGCGATCTTCTCGATCAGTCTTGCTTTGTTGACCATGTAAGGCAGCTCACTTACGATGATACGGCTCTTGCCATTCGGCATCGTCTCAATATCTGTGACCGCACGCACACGGATCTTGCCGCGTCCGGTTCTGTATGCCTCTTCAATTCCTCTTGTTCCAAGGATCATACCACCTGTCGGGAAGTCTGGTCCTTTGATGATCTTTAAGATCTCTTCGATCGTTGTCTCTTCTTTATCCTCGATCTGGTCATCAATGATCTGTACGACCGCATTGATCACTTCACGCAGGTTGCGCGGCGGGATATTCGTCGCCATACCTACAGCGATACCGGAAGTACCGTTGACCAGAAGGTTCGGGAATCTTGACGGCAGAACGGTAGGTTCTTTCTCCGTCTCGTCAAAGTTCGGAATGAAATCAACGGTATTTTTATTAATATCCGCTGTTAATTCCATGGAAATCTTACTCAGTCTTGCCTCTGTGTATCGCATGGCAGCAGCACCGTCACCATCCACAGAACCAAAGTTACCATGTCCGTCTACCAGAGGGTATCTGGTAGACCATTCCTGTGCCATATTAACCAATGCACCATAGATGGAACTGTCACCGTGCGGGTGATATTTACCCATCGTATCACCGACGATACGCGCACACTTTCTGTGCGGCTTGTCAGGACCGTTGTTCAGCTCGATCATAGAGTACATGATTCTTCTCTGTACCGGTTTCAAACCATCTCTTACATCCGGCAGGGCACGGGACGCAATAACACTCATCGCGTAGTCGATATAAGAGGTTTCCATTGTCTGTTTCAGATCCACTTCGTGGACTTTGTCAAATATATTGTCTTCCATCAATCTCTCAGAGATTTAATTATCCCTGTTCCTCCTTTCTTCTACACGCTTATATTATACATCCAGATTCTTAACGTATTTTGCATTCTCAACGATGAACTCACGTCTCGGCTCTACTTTGTCACCCATCAGGGTGGTAAATGTCAGATCCAGTTCGCTCGTTGTCTCATCATCCATCGTTACACGTAACAGAATACGGTGTTCCGGATCCATGGTTGTCTCCCAGAGCTGTTCTGCATCCATCTCTCCAAGACCTTTGTAACGCTGGATCTTATTATTGCCGTCACGGCCGACTTCATTGATGATATTACTCAGTTCTTCGTCACTGTATGCATACCATACTTTCTTGTTCTTCTCAAGCTTGTAAAGCGGCGGCTGTGCCAGATATACATAGCCCTGCTTGATAAGCTCCGGCATGAACCGGTAAATGAACGTCAGAAGCAGTGTACTGATATGTGCACCGTCCACGTCGGCATCAGTCATGATGATGATCTTGTGATAACGCAGTTTGGAAATATCGAAATCTTCATGGATTCCTGTACCAAATGCAGTGATCATCGCCTTGATCTCGGCATTGCCGTAAATCTTATCCAGTCTTGCCTTCTCTACGTTCAGGATCTTACCACGCAGTGGAAGGATTGCCTGCGTCGCACGGTCACGTGCTGTCTTCGCAGAACCGCCGGCGGAATCTCCCTCTACGATGTAGATCTCGCAGTTCTCCGGATTCTTGTCAGAACAGTCTGCAAGCTTTCCAGGAAGTGCCATATTATCCAGTGCTGATTTTCTACGTGTCAGGTCTCTTGCCTTTCTTGCAGCCTCTCTTGCACGCTGGGACATCACAGATTTCTCTACGATGATCTTACCAACGGCCGGATTCTGCTCAAGGAATATCTCAAGCTGCTTGCTGACTACATTGTCAACCGCTCCTCTTGCCTCGCTGTTACCAAGTTTCTGCTTGGTCTGGCCTTCAAACTGTGGATCCTCGATCTTGACACTGATGATCGCGGTCAGACCCTCACGGATATCTTCACCGCTTAAGTTCGGCTCACTGTCACGCAGAGGCTTATTCTTTCTTGCATAATCATTAAATGTCTTTGTAATCGCATTACGGAATCCGACAACGTGTGTTCCACCTTCCGGAGTCGTAATGTTATTTACAAATCCATACGTATTGTCACTGTAAGAATCGTTGTGCTGCATAGCCACTTCGACAGACACATTATTTACCATGCCTTCACAGTAAATGATCTGCTCATAAAGCGGTGTCGCACTGCGGTTCAGGTAAGTTACGAATTCTTTGATTCCGCCTTCGTAGTGGAATGTTCTTTCTTTCGGCTCTTCCTCACGGTCGTCCTTCAATACGATCTTCAGTCCTTTTGTCAGGAATGCCATCTCACGGAATCTCTGTTTCAGAACATTGAAATCAAAGATCGTTGTCTCAAAAATGGTATCATCCGGCAGGAATGTTACTTTTGTACCGGATTTTCCTTCTTCGCAGTCACCGATCACGGTCAGTTTCTCCATAACTTTTCCGCGCTCGTAACGCTGCTGATATACTTTACCGTCATGGTAGATCTCAACTTCCAGCCAGTTGGAAAGCGCATTTACAACAGACGCTCCAACGCCGTGAAGTCCACCGGATACCTTGTATCCTCCACCGCCGAATTTACCACCTGCATGCAGTACGGTAAATACGACTTCTACCGCAGGAAGTCCTGCTTTATGGTTGATACCAACCGGAATTCCACGTCCATTATCGATAACGGTCACCGAATTGTCCTTATTGATTGTTACATAAATCGTATCACAGAAGCCCGCCAAAGCTTCATCTACGGCATTATCGACAATCTCATATACAAGGTGATGCAAACCTCTGGAAGAGGTGCTTCCGATGTACATTCCAGGACGTTTTCGGACTGCCTCAAGACCTTCCAATATCTGAATTTCATCTGCGCCGTATTCATGCTGTACTTTTTCTGTACCCATTCTCAGTCCTCCTAGTTTTCTTTCGTTACCTGCCCGTTCTGGACATGGAACACTTTGTTTATTGAAAAACGGTGATTTACAAAATCCTCAACACCCGTACAGGTGATCAGAGTCTGTGTATCATGTATGCTGTCTCATAAATAGTTTTGCCTGTGTTTATCAAGTTCAGACAATACATCATCAAGTAAAAGTATCGGGGTATCATGAATCGCCTGCTTGACCATTTCGATCTCCGATAATTTTAATGACAAGGCAGCAGTCCTTTGCTGCCCCTGGGAACCATATTTGCGGATATCCATATCCCCAATCAGGAAACCAATATCGTCCCTGTGCGGTCCTACGGTTGTACTCTTCGTCCTAAGATCCCTTTCCCTGTATCTGGAAAGTGCCTCTTCAAAGGACATACCTCCGGTACTTGGTTCATAGACAATACTTAATTTTTCTTTCCCACCTGTCAGTTTCTGATGAATTTCTGATATGATCTCATTGATCTGACAGACAAACTCTTTTCTTCTTGCAATCAGCTTTTCACCATATTGTACCATCTGTAGTTCCCATATTTCCAGTGTATCTGTAAGTTCTTTTTTCCCTCCGAAGCTGATTTCCTTCAAAAGATGGTTTCTCTGATTCACAATTCTGTTGTAATTTGACAGATTGCTCAGATACACTTTATCAAGCTGTGACAACTCCAGATCTACAAATCTTCTTCTCTCCGCGGGACCGTTTTTTATAATATTCAGATCCTCCGGTGAGAAAAATACAAGATTTACAATCCCAAAAAGCTCACTGGCCTTGCGGATCGGCATCTTATTGATCGCAATTCCTTTCGGACTGTTCTTTTTCAGATGCATATCTATCTGGTAACTGATCCCGTTTTTTTCGATCACGGTCTCTATATGCGATTCGTCCTGATCAAACCGGATCATATCTCTGTCCTTTGCGCCCCGGTGGGATTTGGTCGTTCCGGACAGATATACCGCTTCCAGAATATTCGTCTTCCCCTGTGCATTATTGCCATAAAAAATGTTTGTAGACTCATCAAACTCTACATTCAGGAGTTCGTAATTTCTGAAATTCTTTAATTTTAGAGAATTAACCTTCAATTCGGATCTCTTCTCCATCAAATAATACGATATCTCCACCGTATAACTTGCGTCCACGGCGTGTATCGGTCTCGCCATTTACCATAACAAGACCTTCCTGTATCACTTCTTTGGCCTCTACACCGGATTCCACCAGACCAGCAGCCTTCAAAGCCTGTCCGAGTTTAATATATTCATCTCGTAAAATAATTGTCTCCATGCTTTTATTCCTCTCTTGTGATTCCACTGATTATACTTATAAATTAATCATTTTGCAAGTTTTCTTGCATCTTTTTTACTAAGCAGCCGCATTAAAGTTAACCGGAAGAATCAGGTAGATATAACTCTCCTTCTCATCCTTGATAAAGCAAGGTGCTTTTGCATTCATCAGGTAAATTGTAACTTCCTCATCATCAATAACTCGAAGTGCATCAATCAGGAACTTCGGATTGAATCCGATCAGAAGATCCCTTCCTTCTTTGGAGATTGTAATTTCTTCATTCATGGAACCAATCTGTGATTTGATCTTTAATTCCATCAGTTCATCACCGATATTGATAATAATTGGTTTCTTATCTCCCTCTTTTACCAGAAGTGTTGCTCGGTCAATACAGCTTAACAGTTCTTTTTTATTAATTCTTACTTTTGTCTCATAATCATTGGACAGCATTTGATCGATTCTGAAATATTCTCCTTCAATCAGACGTGAAACAACAATGGTATTATCAAATTCGAACACGATGTGGTTCTTTGTATATGAAATCGATACCACATTTTCAGCCTCACCTGAAAGAATTTTGCTGATCTCGATCAGGGTCTTTCCTGGTACTACAAGTTTACGGTCAGATACGTTTTCTTTCAATTCCACTTTTCGAATCGAAATTCGATGTCCATCCAGGGAAACAACTTTTAAAATGTTTCCGCTGATATCAAATAATTCACCCGTCATCAGCTTATTGCTCTCACTGTCAGAGATTGAAAAAATTGTCTGACGAATGACTTCTTTCAATGTGAATTGAGAGATTTCGATAGAATCTTCTTTTTCGATGACCGGAAGGTAAGCAAATTCATCGCCAGGTTTTCCAGCAATATCGAATTTTGCTTTTTCACAGGTAATCACAGTCTGAAGATTATCAGATGTTTCTATAGTCACTTCATTATCTGGAAGTTTTCTTACAATTTCTGAAAAAATCTTTGCATCAATCGCAATCATTCCACGTTCCAGAATATTACCATCGATTTCTGTCTGAATACCAAGTTCCATATCATTTGCTGTTAACTTTATAATGTCAGCTGTTGCATCAATCAGGATACATTCAAGGATTGGCATTGTTGTTTTTGAAGGAACTGCTTTGGAAACAATGCTTACACCTTTAACCAGATTTGATTTGCTGCAGGTTATTTTCATGTGTATAACTCCTTTCGCATGTGTATTATAGATAAATAAATAAAATAGTTTCCGCCTTAGCCGCCTTAGGGGATGTGGAAAAGAGGAAAAGTGCCTCCAGCCCACTGTTTACAAGGAATTTCGGCTTTGAAAACTCTGTGGAATCCGACAGGATTGTCTGTGGAACGGCTGTTGAAAACTTTTTTGTTTCTAAAGACATGTGTAAAATCTCCAGGGTTTTCCCAAGCCTATCCCATAGTTATCCACATATCATGCCCGGATTGTCCACAAAGTTATTCACAGTCAAAATACATGCGGGAGCTATGCCGGATTGATTTTTTTCTTTAATATATTGATTGTATTCGATAATGTTTCGTCGGATTGCATCTCATTTTCAATCTTTTCTATCCCATGTTTAATGGTAGAATGATCTTTTCCGCCCAGAATTACGCCCACTGCTTTTAATGAAGTTTCTGTCATATTTCGGATCAGATACATTGCAATCTGGCGTGGAAATACAATCTCGGCGTTACGTTTATTTCCCTTTAAGTCAGGAATTGACACACTAAAATGATCGGAAACGATATCAAGTATCAGTTCCGGTGTCACTTCTCTCTTATTATCGGCTGAAATAATGTCTTTTAAGGCTTCCGATGCAAGTGTAATGTCGATCGGCCCATTATGATTCAGCTTATATAATGCGATTAATTTATTCAGGGAGCCTTCGAGCTCTCGAATATTGGTTTTTACGTTCGTTGCAATATATTCCAGAACATCATTTGGAATATTGTACTTTTCTAAATGATCTAATTCGATCTTCTTCTGAAGAATAGCCATACGGGTTTCGTAATTTGGAGAAGAAATATCGGCAATCAGACCCCACTCAAAACGCGTACGAAGTCTGGCCTCCAAAGTTTCAATGTCTTTTGGTGGCTTATCAGAAGATATGATGATCTGCTTTCCGGAAGTATGCAGATGGTTAAATGTATGGAAGAATTCTTCCTGGGTACTTTCTTTACCAATGATAAATTGGATATCATCGATTAAAAGTACGTCATTATTACGGTATTTATCGCGGAATTTCGACATTGCGGACTCGTTTCCTGCAGTTTTACCGTTTTTC
>JBNMJT010000063.1:0-13537 GCA_050873945.1 Dorea sp. | reverse complement strand
GCCGAGTTTCAAATTTTGAATGCCTGCTTTTAGCAGAATTTTGCCCCTTTAGTATTACCCGCCGACGGAACCTGAACAGGAAAGGATTCCTAACTTTTATTCCGGTCCGGGTAGCCGTCGCTTCATGCATTAAATAGAAAAATTTTGGAATAAAATCCCATCCTCCTACATAAAAATACTATGAGGGTAAAGAAAACAGCCACATTCAAATGAAACAGAAATGGAGGAGCATTATGGGACATACTATCAGCCGGAAGAGCATAAAGAAAATCATTACCATACTGACGGCTGCGGTCCTGGTACTGCTGCCTGTGGGAGGGAGTATCAGGGAGGTGCATGCCGAGGGAGAAGAGGCGTCGGATTCAGGCATGTCTCTGGAGCATGAAAAGACGGTGACAGAGAATGCGGACGGAACCTACGATCTGAAATTAACAGTAAAAGGAAAAGTAAACAGCGAGTCTTCGAAGGTGCCACTGGATGTCATCTATGTATTGGATAGATCCGGAAGTATGGCTTATCCGATGGATCGTGACAGTCAGAATTACTGGGAAAATAATGATGAAAGAAGGAATTCAGCAAGTCAGGCAATTAACAGCATGACAAATACACTGGCGGCCAATGAAAATCTGGATGTCAGATTTGCGCTTGTGACGTTCAGTGGAAATAAGAGTGATGAAGAACCTGGCGGGTATAGAGATAAGGCGTGGAATGATGCAGAGATTGCTGTGAACTGGACGAATCAGGTATCTGCAATTACGAACAGTACTTCTCCGAAATCGGACGGAGGAACCAATTATCAGGCCGGGATCAGAAGTGCAAAAGAACTGCTGAATGGGAAAAGACAGAATGCCAAGACGGCAGTGATCTTTGTATCTGATGGAGACCCAACTTTCCGATATAGGGCAGATGGTTATACAGAAGGAGAAGGAAACGAGGACAAGGGTGGAAAGAGTCTGAAGGCAGGAAAAGATGCAGTCGCTGATATGCAGACCGACTACTTTTTCACGGTCGGTGTAGGACCGAAAGAAAATTATGGAAAACTCACCGAACTTGCCAATTCAGCAGTGAAAGCCGGAAAACACGCATCTTATGCCGGAACAACGCTGGCGAATCTGAACAAAGCATTCGATGATATTCAGGAACAGATTACAGAACTGGCATGTACAAGAGTTTCGATTTCCGATCCGCTGAGTGAGAATGTAGAGATGGTGAAAGGTGCAGACGGAAATGTCCTTGCACCACAGGTGCAGATCTTTGACGCATCCGGAAATCCGGTAAATGCGGCAGGACTTGGAATCACGGCTTCTTATGATGCTGCGACAAAGTCCGTTAAATTGCAATTCCCGGCAGACTATAAACTGCAGGAAGGCTATACCTATGAAGTCATTGCCAAGATCCAGCCAACAGAAACAGCATATGAAAAATACAGAACATCGGGCTACACAGACCAGGCAGACGCAGGAACCGGAACACATGCAGGAGACACCGGATTCTATTCAAACCAGAATGAAAATGCAGTGCTGATATACGAATATGGCGGACAGAATTATACAGAACATTACAAGAAACCGATCGTAAAAGTGCATCCGGGAAATTTAAAGATTTCGAAAGTCATTACTGGATTGGAAGATAATCCGGAAATGTTGCAAAAGGTGATTCAGAAGCTGTCCTTTACCTGTGTACTGACAAAGCCGGATGGAAAAGCAGAGACAAAAGAACTGAAACTGAGCGCAGACGGACTGGTATGGAACGCAGAAAAAAATGCATATGAATATACATTTACCAATCTGACACCGGGAACAACGTATCAGGTAAATGAAAATGATGCCGTACTGGATGGATATGATCTGACGGTATCACCGGATACAAAAGAAATATCCGGACAGATCGCAAGAAGTACAACTTCGGAAGCAAAATTCGTCAACCAGTATATCCGGAGTGACCGCATACTGACAATTGAAAAGAGAGTCGGTGGCAACATGGGAGACCGTACCCATGCATTCCAGTTCAAGGTGCAGACAAAGCTGAATGGAAAAGCGTATACAGACGGGATCAGCTATGCGAAATATGACGCACAGGGCGATCGGGTCAGTGATGAAGAATTAAAGGACGCAGTTACAGTGGAAAATGGTGTCTATACATTCCAGCTGAAGCATATGGAAAAGCTCGAGATGACCATTCCGTATGGCGTAGAGTATACCGTTTCTGAAGAGCCGGAAGACTATGACGTACAGATTACCAGAAAAGTTTCGGAGAAGGAACAGAAACTGGACAATGGTAAAAAAGAACTTTCGGATATTTTATCAGAAAACACGGATCTGACATTTACGAATACCAAAGAAGTACAGCCGGCAACCGGAATCCGGCAGACTTCTGGTCCATATATGGTCATGACAGGGGCAGCATTCGGAATGCTGGCATTTTTCGGACTGGTATACGGAATCCGCAAATGGGGAGATCCGACAGAAGAATAACATCTGACAAGGAGCATATATGAAAGAGAAAAGAGAGATCATACTGTTCTTTACCCGTTTACTCATGCTGGCGGTGATGCTGGCAGTCCTGTTTGGCGTGATTTTTGGAATGACTTCTGCGAAGAATCAGGATATGTCCCCGAAAATATGTGCCGGAGATCTACTCTTATATTACAGACTGGAACGGAAATATTCCGACCGGGATGTTGTGGTATTTCAAAAAGAGGGGACATTGTATACAGGACGTATTGTGGCGAGAGAGAAAGATAAGGTAGAGATTACAGATAAAAATGAACTGAAGATTAACGGAAGCATTGTGAATGAGCCAGATATTTTTTATAAGACACCGGCCTATATGGATGGCATATCTTATCCGGTGAAAATAAAGAAAGACCAGTATTTCATTCTTTGTGATTTCCGTGAAGGTGCAAAAGACAGCAGATACTTTGGTGCGGTCAGTGCAAAGGATATAAAGGGAAGAGTGATCACCGTCCTTCGCAGATCGAACCTGTAAGATCAGTAATATGATTGAAAAGCATGGGAAAAGAAAGGAAAAGAAATGATGGAAAAAAGAATGTTAAAAAAAGTATCCACTGTTACAGCTGCAGGAATAATGATGACAGCAATGCTCGGAATGCAGGTGTCAGCAGCAGAAAGTTCAGAAGCAGAAAACCAAATTCCGAAAAAACTAACGATCACAAAACAGATTACGAAAGAAAGCAATGTATATGCGCCGAGTACAACATTTAAGTTTACCGTTGCTCCTGGAACGGCAGTGCCGGCAAGTAAGAATCAGGAGGCGATATATGCAGGACCTGCAAACGGAGTAACTATGGATAATGGTATCATTGAATCGACACCTAATACAGATGTTACGAACGGAGATATTGGAAAGACGGTAGTCACGGCAGGAACGACAAAACTTAAGGTTAATGAATCTGTATTTACAACAGGAGCGAATGCAAAACCTGGAATTTTCCGTTATGTAGTAAGTGAGGTGGCAGCGGATAGTAATGGGAATGAGTATGAAGGTATTACTTACACAACAGAGCAGAAATATTTTGATGTGTATGTGACATCAGATGAGGAAGGAAATCTGGAAGTTCTTTCTTATGCGTTTGTAGATAAGAATAATCCGAAGAATAAGAGTGATGGAACTTTCACTAATAATTACAGCAAGGATCATGATAAGCTGAAAAATCTGACGGTAAAGAAAGAAGTTACTGGTAATCAGGGAAACCGCAAGAAAGACTTTAAATTTACGCTGAAAGTGGATGGAGCGGCTGGTGAAAAATATTATGTGACATTTTCGGATAAAAGAACTCCGATTACACTGGTATCCGGAACAGCTCAGACAATCACATTGAAAGATAACGAGACGGCAACGATTACTGGATTGTCAAAGACAGATAAATATACAGTAACAGAGGCAAGTTATGTAGAGGACGGTTACACAACCACCATTGATGGTGTGGAGACAACGACAGCAACCGGGACAATTAAAAAAGTAGAAGGAGAAACTGAAAAGCTTGTCGACAAGAACATTACCGTAGTAAATAATAAAACAACGGTTTCACCAACCGGAATCTTCCTTCATGTCGCTCCATATATTGCATTGATCGGCGCAGCAATTGCATCCAGCCTTCTGTTCTTCAGAAGAAAACGTGTAAAAGATATGGATATTGACTAAACGGCCAGGCGAAAAAGCAGATAGAAGGTATAAGAAAGCATTAGGAGAAAGGAAGTGGCGGAATGAAAAAGGCAGCGATGGCAGCAAGAGTGGGCAATCGGATACTCAGTATCATAGCAGGAATCCTGATCCTTCTGATGCTTTCTTATGGAGTGTATTCGTTATGGGATACCTATAAGATCTATGCCGATTCATTTGCAGACGAAGAGTTATTGAAGTTCCGGCCGGCAGACGATGGAGGAGATAATCCGACACTGGAAGATCTGAAAAAACTGAATCCAGATGTGAAAGCCTGGCTGCAGGTGCCGGAAACGAATATTGATTATCCCGTAGTTCAGGGACAGGATGATATGGAATATATTAATAAGAATGTATACGGAGAATTTGAACTGTCCGGAGCAATCTTTCTGTCGTGTCTGAATAAGGATGATTTCTCTGATCCATATAATCTGATCTATGGACATAATATGAAAAACGGCGGGATGTTTGCAGATGTGGTGGATTTTACCAATAAGAAATATTTTGATGAGCATAAAAAAGGAAAGCTTTATCTGACGGATGAGACGAAGAAGATACAATTCTTTGCCTGTATGAAGGTAACTGCGTCGGATACAAGGATTTATCATCCGGATGGATACCGGAAAGAGAATCTGGATGATCTGCTGAATTATATCAGAGAGCATGCAGTGCAGTACAGAGATCTGAATGTAACGAAGGAAGATTCCCTGATTGCACTCTCGACCTGTTCTGAGGCTGAGACGAATGGACGCGTAGTTCTGATTGGAAAATTTGCAAAATAACATCAGACAAAACGGGGCAGAATACAAAAGCATATATAAAGGAGGTGGCAGAAGAAACAGTGAAGATTCAAAAATATATGAGGGTGAAGAAAGTAAAAGTCCTGTCGGCGGTGCTGGCGGTATGGATGACGGGAATCCTGATTTCGGGAGTTATGGGGCTTGCCGGTGGAGTTCCTGTAAGTGCGGCAGAAACGAATGTGGAAGTCAGTATTCCGGTGACAGTAAAGGAAGCGGCGGGATCCGTTGTAATGGAAGCAGAAGAATCAGATGCACCACTGCCGGAACAGACAGAGCTTCAGATCGGAACAGACGAAAATCAGAAATTCGGGCCAATCCGCTACAGCGAACCGGAAGATTATCATTATAAGATCTATCAGCGGACCGGGTATGAAGAAAATGTAATCTATGATACGACCGTATATGAAGTAACCGTACGCGTGACAAATTCCGTTGCGGGAGAACTGGAAGCTGCAGTCTGGTGCCAGAAAGACGGCGAAGAGGAAAAATCAGACCAGATTACATTTTTTAATTCGGTAAAGAAGCCGGTGCAGGAGAATACGCCGGTCAGGAATGTTACTGTCTATAAGAGTAAGACGGTAAAAACAGGGGATGCTGCGCCAATCGCCGTACTTGCTGCGATGTCAGGAATATCGGCAGGTGTACTGACGGCAGTAGAAAGATGGAAGCGGAAAAACGAAAAGTAGAAGTAAAGAAGAGCAGGAGAGAAAAAGAGTAGAACGAGCCGGAGAAAAATCCGGCTCTTTCTGGCGTCTATATTAGGGAAAAATCCTTGAAAATTTGCACAAAGTATACAATAAACGCAGGGAGTTGTAATTTTATACAAAACGAGAACTCCGGATTTATTACATATGCCAAAATGCCAAAATGCCAAAAAACCTATTGACATTTTTCTCATTAAGGAGTATTTTATAATCAAGATTTGGATACAAAATCAAATATCATACATCAAACATCAGACACGAAAAATAAAGATACGTGTTCGAGAAAATCGAACGAAATAATTACAAGGAGGTAATGAAGATGAGTCAGATAACAATTACATTACTGTTTCTGGCATTTGCAATCATCATGTTCATGCTTGAAAAGATTCCGCTTGGGGTAACATCGATGATTGTCTGCGTAGGACTGGTAGTCACAGGGGTATTGGACTGGCAGACCGCATTTGCGGGATTCATCGACAGCAATGTAATCTTATTTGTTGCAATGTTCATTGTCGGTGGGGCACTTTTTGAGACGGGGATGGCCAACAAGATCGGAGGTGTGGTTACACACTTTGCCAAGACAGAGAAGCAGCTGATCGTTGCAATCATGGTGATCGTCGGAGTGATGAGCGGTTTCCTTTCTAACACTGGAACAGCCGCAATCCTGATTCCGGTAGTTATCGGTATCGCTGCAAAGTCAGGATATTCAAGATCAAGACTGTTAATGCCGCTGGTATTCGCAGCAGCTATGGGAGGTAACCTTTCGCTGATCGGTGCACCTGGTAACATGATCGCACAGTCAGCCATGGAAAAGATCGGACTGAAGTTTGGCTTCTTCGATTATGCGAAGATCGGAGTTCCGATCCTCATCGTAGGAATCATTTTCTTCGCACTGTTTGGTTACAAGTTCTTACCGGACAGAGTGGACACAAGCAGTGAAGGAATCTTTGATGAGACAAAAGATTTCAGCAATGTTCCAAAGTGGAAACAGAACCTTTCACTGATCATCCTGTTATTAACACTTCTGGGAATGATCTTTGAAGAACAGATCGGTATCAAGTTATGTGTAGTAGGATGTGTGGGAGCACTTGCACTGATCATCACAGGTGTTATCAGTGAGAAAGACGCACTGCTTTCCATCGATCTGAAGACGATCTTCTTATTCGGAGGTACACTTTCTCTTGCTTCTGCACTGGAAGCAACAGGTGCCGGAGAACTGATCGCAGATAAAGTAATCGGAATGCTGGGAGATAACCCTTCACCATACATATTAACATTTGTAATCTTCATGCTCTGCTGTATCATGACCAACTTTATGTCAAACACAGCAACGACAGCGCTGATGGCTCCGATCGGAGTATCCATCGCACAGGGCATGGGTGCAGATCCAAGTGCCGTACTGATGGCATGTGTAATCGGAGGATCCTGTGCATTTGCAACACCAATCGGAATGCCGGCCAACACCATGGTAGTAACGGCAGGAGGATATACGTTCAAGGATTATGCGAAAGCAGGTATCCCAATGATCGTAGTAGCAACCATAGTAAGTATGATCTTGCTTCCAATCTTCTATCCATTCTTCCCATAAATTAAGAAGGAAGTATTTGACCTCTAATCTCCATAAAAACGGAAGATGTAAGCAGACATACCTCTCATGATCGTGTGCAGTGAAAGTTTTCGCTGTCTTTGACTGGACATGATCGTGGGAATATAGATAGGAACCAATAATTTATAATAGAATTTCAAGGAGGATATGAAAATGTCTAAAGAACAACAGGTAACACAACTTACAGATAATATGGCAAAATTTATTGCACATATTGCAAAGAAACTGCCGGATGATGTCATTGAAAAATTAACAGAGCTGCGTGAGAAAGAAGACAGCCCGCTTTCAAAGGTAATTTATGATACCATGTTCAAGAACCAGGAACTCGCTGTAAAACTGAACAGACCAAGCTGTCAGGATACAGGTGTATTACAGTTCTGGGTAAAATGCGGAACAAAATTCCCACTTATCGACGAGCTGGAAGGTCTTCTTAAGGACGCCGTTGTAAAAGCAACATTTGAAGCACCTCTCCGTCACAACAGTGTAGAGACATTTGACGAGTACAATACAGGAAAGAACGTAGGAAAAGGAACACCGACTGTATTCTGGGATATCGTTCCGAACTCAGATAAATGTGAGATCTATACATACATGGCAGGAGGCGGATGTACTCTTCCTGGAAAAGCTATGGTTCTGATGCCGGGTGAAGGATACGAAGGAGTTACAAAGTTCGTTATGGACGTTATGACAACATACGGACTGAATGCCTGCCCTCCTCTTCTCGTTGGTGTAGGTGTGGCAACATCTGTTGAGACTGCAGCACTTCTTTCTAAGAAAGCACTGATGCGTCCGATCGGATCACACAATGAGAACGAAAGAGCAGCAAAGATGGAGAAACTTCTCGAAGACGGAATCAATGCAATCGGCCTTGGACCACAGGGTATGGGCGGAAAATATTCTGTAATGGGCGTTAACATCGAGAACACAGCTCGTCACCCATCTACAATCGGTGTAGCTGTTAACGTAGGATGCTGGAGCCACAGAAGAGGACATATTATATTTGATAAGGACCTGAACTACACAATCACAACACATACGGGGGTAGAATTATAATGGTAGAAGTAAAGAATGGTAAAAAAATCTTAACAACACCTATTTCAGCAGAAGACTTAAAAGATATCAAGATCGGCGACATCGTATATCTGAACGGAAGCATGACAACATGTCGTGACGTTGCACACCGCCGTCTGGTAGAAGAAGGAAGAGAACTTCCTGTAGATGTAAGAAATAACGCAATCTTCCATGCAGGACCAATCATCCGTCCACTGGAAAATGACAAATTCGAAATGGTATCTGTAGGACCGACAACAAGTATGAGAATGGAAAAATTCGAGTACGAATTCGTAAGAGAAACTGGTGTACGTGTGATCATCGGTAAAGGTGGTATGAAAGAAAATACAGAGCGTGCATGTAAAGAATTCGGAGCAATTCACTGCGTATTCCCTGCAGGTAATGCCGTAGTAGCTGCTACAGAAGTAGAAGAGATCGTAAGAGCTGAGTGGAGAGATCTTGGAATGCCAGAGACACTCTGGAACTGCCGCGTAAAAGAATTCGGACCACTGATCGTTTCTATCGATGCAAACGGAGACAACCTTTTTGAAGAAAGAAAGGTTGAATACAATAAGAAGAAAGATGCTGCTACAGAAGAAATCTGTAAGCATGTAAGCTTTATTAAATAATTAGGATAATAATTACAGTAAATCCTTGAGAACCCTTTTATACTAATGTAAGTTATGCAGTTTTCCCCGGGCTATTCCTCCTAAAGAGCCCGGGGGATTTTTATACCAAAGTATGCAAGAGAAGCTGCCGGTGGCAGGTTCTCTGTATTTTAGTTTGGGACGGGGATTTCTGGAAATCCTCCGTCCCAAACTAAAAATGTCCTGTCCCAAATTCAAAAAGCCCTGTCCCATAACAAAAATTATGTGGTATAATGCTCAAAGTTGAATTGATTTTGTATAAAAACTGGAGGAAGAATCGATGTTATATACAATCCCGGATTATTACCATGAATTTACCTGTATTGCAGGGGAATGTGAAGATACATGCTGCGCCGGCTGGCAGATTGTAGCGGACGAAGCAGCGCTGAAAAAATATAAGAAAGTAACCGGATCTTTTAGAAAAAGATTAAGAAAGTCCATTAACTGGAAAGAAGGAACCTTTAAGCAGGACAAGAATAAGCGCTGTGCCTTTTTAAATGATGAAAATCTCTGCGATATGTATACAGCACTCGGTGAGAAAAATCTGTGCAGAATCTGCAAGATGTATCCAAGACACGTAGAAGAATTTGAAGATGTCCGGGAGATGACGTTGTCTGTATCCTGTCCGGAGGTGGCAAGAATTCTGCTTGGTAAAAAGGAACCGGTGCGCTTTCTGACATATGAAAGCAACAGGGAAGAAGAATATGATGATTTTGATCCATTCATGTATTCGAAACTGGTAGATGCAAGAAAAGTGATGATCGATATCCTTCAGGACAGAAGTAAGAGACTGGATCTGCGGGTGGGTCTGGTACTGGCAATCGCACATGACTTGCAGGTGCGAATCAAGAGAGAAGATATCTTTTCCATTGATGATGTATTTGAAAAATATCAGACGGAGAGGGCGGTGCAATTCGTTGAAGCAAAATTATCGGAAGATGAGGACTATGCATTTATTAAGAAAATGTTCCAGAATCAATATCTGATGGAACGCTTACGGGATGACTGGGAACCGCATCTTCTGGAGGCGGAGAGCCTGCTTTATGGAGATGCAGTCTGTGGTGGAAGTGAAGAACAATGTACGAAGTACAAAGAACAGTATACAAAGAACAAACAAGAATTCCATACATGGCTGAACACATATATGCCGGACTATGAGATCCAGTATGAGCAGCTTCTGGTATATTTCATCAGTACCTATTTCTGCGGTGCAGTCTATGATGGAGAGGCGTATGTGAAAGTACAGATGGCGGTTGTCAGTGTACTTTTGATCCATGAGCTTTTGATGGCGCAGTGGCTGAAGAACGAGAAGGCGCTGGAAATGGAGGATGTGGTTGATACGGTATACCGCTATTCCAGAGAACTGGAGCATTCGGACCCGAATTTGAATCTGATGGAGAAACTGATGCGGCGAGATTTACTGGGATGGTTTAAAAAAGAAGAATAGACAAAAATTATGATTGCAAACGTAAGATAAGTATGCTATAACTTTTAGCAGGGAATGAAGTTCTCCCCTTAGTAAATAATACTAGAACCGCTTATAAAGCTGATGACTTCTGCGAAAATATAACGCAGAGAGTCTCAGCTTTTTCTGCGTTTATGGATAAGGAGGATTAAAAATGTTACTAAGTATTGCACTAATCCTGCTCTGTGGTATGAGTATGAGTTGGATTTGTAAAAAATTAAAACTGCCGGGACTGCTGGGAATGTTACTCACCGGTATTGTATTCGGACCGTATGTACTGGATTTGTTAGATTCGAATATTCTGAACATCTCATCGGAACTCAGGAAGATGGCACTGATCATTATCCTGATGCGGGCAGGGCTGGGACTTGATGTGTCCGGACTTAAAAAAATCGGACGTCCGGCGGTAATGATGTGTTTTGTACCGGCAAGTTTTGAATTACTTGGGATGCTGCTTCTGGCACCCCGCTTACTTGGACTTTCGCTGTTGGAAGCGGCGATCTTAGGTTCTGTTCTTGCCGCAGTTTCCCCTGCTGTTGTCGTACCGCGTATGGTGAAATTGATGGAAGAGGGATATGGAACAGAGGAAGGAATCCCGCAGCTGATTCTTGCCGGAGCATCCGTAGATGATGTATATGTGATTGTGTTATTCACGACATTTACAGGAATCATGCAGGGAAAAGGTGTGTCGGTTGTAAGTTTCCTGAATATCCCAGTATCTATTATTCTGGGAATTGTCGTCGGATTATTTACCGGATGGCTTCTTGCAAAATATTTTGAAAAGGTACATATCCGGGATACGGTAAAGGTACTGATCCTGCTCAGTATTTCATTTCTGCTGGTAGCAGCGGAAGACCGTATGACAACGGCAATTACATTTTCCGCATTGATTGCAGTGATGTTACTTGGCGTCAGCCTGCAGAAATACAGAGAGCCGGTGGCAAAAAGGATATCCGTGAAATGTGGGAAATTATGGGTGGCAGCAGAGGTATTCCTGTTCGTACTGGTTGGTGCGACGGTAAATATCGGATATCTGTCTCATGTAGGAATCAAGGCAGTCGTTCTGATCTTTGGTGCATTGATCTTCCGGATGGCCGGAGTATTTGTATGTCTGCTTGGAACGGATCTGAAAGGAAAAGAAAAGCTGTTTACGATGATGGCATATACACCGAAAGCGACAGTGCAGGCGGCAATCGGTGGAATCCCGCTGGCACTTGGATTTGCATGTGGGGACGTGGTTCTGACGGTAGCAGTACTTGCAATTGTACTGACTGCGCCACTTGGAGCATTTGCGATTGATAGCAGTTACAAAAAATTCCTGGCAAAAAATAAGTGATTTCACTGCAATGTATTCTCTGTAAAATGATTAAAACAGACGGAAGAAAGATGAGAGAAAATCCGGTTGACAAATGGCAGTTCTGTGATATCATATAAAACATATAGGAAAAGAAAGGAATAACGCAAAACGAACGGAGGACTGCCATATGACAAGAGAAGAAGCATGGGAATTATTAACCGAATATAACCAGGATGAATTTCATCTCCAGCACGCACAGACGGTGGAGAATACAATGCGGTATTTTGCAAGAGAACTCGGGTTTGCAGAGGAAGAAGATTTCTGGGGAATCGTAGGACTTTTACACGATCTGGATTTTGAAAAGTATCCGGAAGAACACTGCATTAAATCACAGGAGATCATGAAAGAACGAGGAATTGATGAGAAGATCATCCATGCAACGGCAAGCCATGGTTATGCGATCACAGTAGATATCAAACCAGAACATGAGATGGAAAAAGTACTGTATGCAGTAGACGAACTGACCGGATTGATCGGTGCAGTTGTATTAATGCGTCCGTCAAAGAGTGTACAGGATCTGACGTTAAAATCTGTGAAGAAAAAATACAAGAGTAAGAATTTTGCCGCAGGATGTTCCAGAGAGGTTATTGAGCGTGGAGCAGATATGCTCGGATGGACACTGGAAGATCTGATTCAGCGGACAATTGATGCGCTGAAAACATTTCAGGATTAAAAAAGGCTAATGTATGACCTGGAAGCGGATTGTAATCACATAAAAGGAGAATATTTCAGAAGCTTTGCATTTATTCGAAAATGTGATATCATAGTAACTAAGTAGGAGATGAAACGGGAGAAATATTCCCGGATGAAAGGTGAAGTACTATGAAGATATCAACAAAGGGCAGATATGCTCTAAGAATTATGATCGATCTGGCGGAGAATGCAAATGGGGAATATATCCGTCTGAAAGATATATCAGCAAGACAGGGAATCACGTTAAAATACATGGAACAGATCATGCCGATGCTGACAAAAGCAGGATATGTAAGAAGCTACCGTGGTAATAACGGCGGCTATATGCTGGCAAAAGAGCCGCAGGAGTATACGGCGGGGGATATTATCCGCACCACAGAAGGAAGTCTGGCACCAATCGCATGTCTGGATGATGTGCCGAACCGCTGTGAGAGGCAGGATCAGTGCTCGACACTTGGGTTCTGGGAGGGACTTCAGAAGGTGATCGATCAGTATGTGGACAGCGTGACACTTGCGGATCTGGTGAAGGACCATGAAGAGAAGTGTGAGAAGCTGGGGATGTAAAATACTGGCGTTATAAAATAACTAAAAAAATAGTTGAAAATAAGTGAACGTTATATACAGCAGGTGAGAACCTGCTGTATTTTTTATCGCCAAGCGTTCGGAAGAAGCTGCCAGTGGCAGGTTCTGTAGATACCAAAGTATGCGAGCAAAACTGGTCTGCACAAAAACATAAAAACTGGCTGTTTCAAAAATACCAGATAAGAGTATGATAAGACTCATAGAAATTACAGACAAAACAGATAGGAAAGGTACAGGAACTATGAAAGAGAACAGATATGAATTAAATAAACAGCTGGCACAGATGTTAAAAGGCGGAGTTATCATGGATGTAACAACTCCGGAGCAGGCGAAGATCGCAGAAGAAGCAGGAGCTTGCGCAGTTATGGCACTGGAAAGAATTCCGGCAGATATCCGTGCGGCAGGCGGGGTATCCCGTATGAGTGATCCGAAGATGATCCGTGGAATTCAG
>JBNMJT010000062.1:0-13569 GCA_050873945.1 Dorea sp. | reverse complement strand
TAATGACATCTTCAGAAAAAGTATGCGTGACCGTGAGGGCAACGAGATCTATATGTTCTATGATGGTCCTCCGACAGCCAACGGAAAACCGCACATCGGACACGTTCTGACACGTGTTATCAAGGATATGATTCCAAGATACCGTACAATGAAAGGATACGAAGTTCCAAGAAAGGCCGGATGGGATACACACGGACTTCCTGTAGAGCTCGAAGTTGAGAAGCTTCTCGGACTGGACGGAAAAGACCAGATCGAAAAATACGGTATGGAACCATTCATCAAGAAATGTAAAGAAAGCGTGTGGAAATACAAAGGTATGTGGGAAGATTTCTCCAATACTGTAGGTTTCTGGGCTGACATGGATGACCCATATGTAACATACGACAACAACTTCATCGAGTCTGAGTGGTGGGCACTCAAGAGAATCTGGGATAAGAAGCTCCTTTATAAAGGATTCAAGATCGTGCCATACTGCCCTCGTTGCGGAACTCCGCTTTCCGCACAGGAAGTAGCTCAGGGGTATAAAGATGTAAAAGAACGTTCTGCAATCGTTCGTTTTAAGGTTGTAGGAGAGGATGCATATTTCCTCGCATGGACAACTACACCATGGACTCTTCCATCCAACATCGCACTCTGTGTAAACCCGGAAGAAGACTATGCAAAAGTAAAAGCTGCTGACGGCTATACTTACTACATGGCTGTTGCACTTCTTGATACAGTTCTTGGCAAACTTGCAGAAGAAGGACAGAAAGCTTACGAGATCCTTGAGACATACAAAGGTAAAGATCTCGAATATAAAGAGTATGAGCCATTATACCAGTGCGCTTATGACTGCGCTTCTAAGCAGAACAAGAAAGCATTCTTCGTTACATGCGATACTTATGTAACACTGACAGATGGTACCGGTGTTGTTCATATCGCTCCTGCATTTGGTGAAGATGATGCCAAGGTTGGACGTAAATATGACATGCCGTTCGTACAGTTAGTAGACGAAAAAGGTAACATGGGAGAGACAACTCCATTTGCCGGATTATTCGTTAAGAAGGCTGACCCGGAAGTATTAAAAGACCTCGACGGACGTGGA
This sequence comes from Dorea sp., assembly GCA_050873945.1. Taxonomy (GTDB): domain Bacteria; phylum Bacillota; class Clostridia; order Lachnospirales; family Lachnospiraceae; genus Dorea_A. Next base: position 12,485 of record JBNMJT010000062.1, on the reverse strand, counting down.
CTTCTCTACGATGCACCGAAGTTCGAGCACAGCTATCCACACTGCTGGAGATGTGATACTCCGCTGATCTACTACGCTCGTGAATCATGGTTCATCAAGATGACAGAAGTAAAAGATGACCTGATCGCTAATAACAACACAATCAACTGGATTCCGGAAAGCATCGGTAAAGGACGTTTCGGAGACTGGCTTGAGAACGTTCAGGACTGGGGTATCAGCCGTAACCGTTACTGGGGAACTCCACTGAATATCTGGGAATGTGAGTGCGGACACCAGCATTCGATCGGAAGTATCGAAGAACTGAAAGAAATGTCTGATAACTGTCCGGATGAGATCGAACTGCACCGTCCATACATCGACGAAGTAACGATCAAGTGCCCATGCTGCGGAAAACAGATGCACAGAGTACCGGAAGTTATCGACTGCTGGTTCGACAGTGGATCTATGCCATTTGCACAGCACCACTATCCATTTGAGAATAAAGAATTATTTGAAAAGCAGTTCCCTGCAGACTTCATTTCCGAGGCTGTTGACCAGACACGTGGATGGTTCTACTCACTGCTTGCCATCTCAACACTGATCTTCAACAAAGCGCCATACAAGAACGTTATCGTACTTGGACACGTGCAGGATGAGAACGGTCAGAAGATGAGTAAGTCCAAAGGAAATGCAGTTGATCCATTCGACGCACTGGAGAAATACGGAGCAGACGCGATCCGCTGGTACTTCTATGTCAACAGTGCACCATGGCTGCCGAACCGTTTCCATGGAAAAGCCGTTGTAGAAGGACAGAGAAAGTTCATGGGAACACTGTGGAACACTTACGCATTCTTCGTACTGTATGCAAACATCGATGATTTCGATGCAACAAAATACACACTGGAATACGACAAGCTGTCTGTTATGGATAAATGGCTTCTGTCTAAGCTGAATTCAGCAATCAAGGCAGTAGACTATGATCTGTCCAACTACAAGATTCCGGAGGCTGCAAAGGCACTTCAGAGCTTTGTAGACGACATGAGTAACTGGTATGTAAGACGAAGCCGTGAACGTTTCTGGGCTAAGGGAATGGAACAGGATAAGATCAATGCTTACATGACTCTGTACACAGCACTGGTTGAGATCTGTAAGACAGCAGCTCCGATGATCCCGTTCATGACAGAAGAGATCTACCAGAACCTGATAAGAAGTGTTGATGAAAGTGCACCGGAAAGTATCCACCTGTGTGACTTCCCGGTTGTAAATGAAGCACACATCGATACAGAACTGGAAGCCAACATGGACAACGTTCTGAAGATGGTTGTTATGGGACGTGCATGCAGAAATACTGCAAATATCAAGAACCGTCAGCCAATCGGACAGATGTATGTAAAAGCTGATTTTGAAGTACCGGAATTTTACAAAGACATCGTAAAAGATGAATTAAATGTAAAAAATGTAACATTTACACAAGATGTACGTGATTTTACTTCATATACTTTTAAACCTCAGTTAAAGACAGTAGGACCAAAATATGGTAAAATGTTAGGAGGTATTAAAGCAGCACTCGATAGCCTCGAAGGAAATGCAGCAATGGATGAGTTAAATGCTACAGATGCCCTGAAGCTTGATATCAATGGACAGGAAGTAACACTGTTCCGTGAGGACCTGCTGATCGAATCCGCTCAGATGCCGGGATATGTATCTGAGAATGACAACGGAATCACGGTTGTTATGGATACAAACCTTTCCGAAGAACTTCTGGAAGAAGGATTTGTACGTGAGATCATCAGTAAAGTACAGACCATGCGTAAGGAAGCCGGATTCGAAGTCATGGATAAGATCGCGGTAACTTACGAAGGAACAGAGAAAGCAGAGAAAGTATTTGCAGACAATGCAGAGACTGTTGCAGACGAGACACTGGCACTGGAAGTTACAAAAGCCGCTCCGGCAGGATATACCAAAGAGTGGAAGATCAATGGTGAGGCTGTAACGATCGGTGTAGAAAAAAGATAATCAAAGCCCAAGTTTTATCAGAAGGGAAGTAGAAAATGTATAATCCAAGATTTGAAAAAGACGTATTTAAAAGAGATGTGCGGAACAATGTAAAGACATTGTTCCGTAAGGAAGTAGAAGAGGCAACTCCACAGCAGTTGTTCCAGGCAGTATCTTATGCTGTAAAGGAAGCCATCATCGATGACTGGCTTGCAACACAGAAGCAGTATGAGAAAGACGATCCGAAGACCGTATATTACATGTCCATGGAATTCCTGCTCGGAAGAGCTCTCGGAAACAACCTGATCAACATGACAGCATATAAAGAAGTAAAAGAAGCTCTGGAAGAGATGGGAATCGACCTGAACGTGATCGAGGACCAGGAGCCGGATCCGGCACTTGGTAATGGTGGACTCGGACGTCTGGCAGCTTGCTTCTTGGATTCTCTTGCAACACTGGGATATGCATCTTATGGATGCGGTATCCGTTACCGTTATGGTATGTTCAAGCAGAAGATCAGAGACGGCTATCAGGTAGAAGCACCGGATAACTGGTTAAAAGACGGTAACCCATTCGAGCTCCGCAGACCGGAATATGCGAAAGAAGTACGTTTTGGAGGAAATATCCGTGTAGAATACGATGAGAGCGGTAAGACTCATTTCGTTCAGGAAAACTATGAGTCCGTAATGGCTATCCCTTACGATTATCCGATCGTAGGATATGGCAACCACATCGTGAACACACTCCGTATCTGGGATGCAGAAGCGATCGTAAACTTCCAGTTAGATTCATTTGACCGTGGAGATTATCACAAAGCTGTTGAGCAGGAGAACCTTGCGAAGAATATCGTAGAAGTTCTTTATCCAAATGATAACCACTACGCAGGAAAAGAACTGAGACTGAAACAGCAGTATTTCTTCGTATCAGCAAGTATCCAGGCTGCAATTGCGAAGTTCAAAAAGAAACATAACGATATCACAAAACTGCCTGAGAAAGTAACATTCCAGATGAATGATACACACCCGACAGTAGCAGTAGCAGAGCTTATGCGTATCCTTCTTGACGAGGAAGATCTCGGATGGAACGAAGCATGGGATATCACAACAAAATGCTGTGCATACACGAACCACACAATTATGGCAGAAGCACTTGAGAAATGGCCGATCGACCTGTTCTCCAAACTGCTTCCACGTATTTACCAGATCATCCAGGAGATCGACCGCCGTTTCATCGAGCAGGTAAGAGCACAGTATCCTGGTAATGAAGAAAAGGTTAAGAAGATGGCAATCCTGATGGACGGCCAGGTGAAGATGGCACACCTTGCAATCGTTGCTGGTTATTCTGTCAACGGTGTTGCAAAGCTGCATACAGAGATCCTGAAGAATCAGGAACTGAAAGACTTCTATCAGATGATGCCGGAGAAGTTCAACAACAAGACAAATGGTATCACACAGAGACGTTTCCTCATGCATGCGAATCCGCTGCTTGCTGACTGGGTAACAGAAAAGCTCGGCACAAAAGAGTGGATCACAGACCTGTCTAAGATGGACGGACTGAAGAAATGGCTGGATGACGAAGAAGCTCTGAAAGAGTTCATGACGATCAAGTTCAAGAACAAAGAGCGTCTGGCAGCTTACATTAAAGAGCACAACGGTGTAGAAGTAGATCCAAGATCGATCTTCGACGTACAGGTAAAACGTCTGCACGAGTACAAACGTCAGTTACTGAACATCCTGCACGTAATGTATCTGTACAACCAGATCAAAGAGCATCCGGAAATGTCCTTCTATCCTAAGACATATATCTTCGGAGCAAAGGCTTCCGCAGGATATATCCGTGCAAAAGAGATCATCAAACTGATCAACTCTGTTGCTGATGTGATCAACAATGACCGCAGCATCAATGGCAAACTGAAAGTTGTCTTCATCGAAGATTACCGTGTATCCAACGCAGAGCTTATCTTCGCTGCAGCAGACATCAGTGAGCAGATTTCTACAGCTTCGAAAGAAGCTTCCGGAACAGGTAACATGAAGTTCATGATGAACGGTGCACCGACTCTCGGAACAATGGACGGAGCAAACGTAGAGATCGTAGACGAAGTCGGAATCGACAATGCATTTATCTTCGGACTGAGTGCAGATGAAGTTATCAACTACGAGCAGAACGGTGGATACAATCCATACGACATCTACAACAACGATCCGGAGATCAGAAGAGTTGTAGACCAGCTGGTAGACGGAACTTATGCAAACGGTGACAAAGAGATGTACCGTGACCTTTACAACAGCCTTCTGAATGCACAGGGCGGTTCTAAGGCAGACGTATACTTTATCTTAAAAGATTTCCGTTCTTATGCAGATGCTCAGGCACGTGCAATGGAAGCTTATAAAGATACAGATAAATGGGCTAAGATGGCTCTTAAGAACACAGCTTGCTGTGGTAAATTCTCAGCAGACAGAACAATCCAGGAATATGTAGATGATATCTGGCATCTGGATCATGTTGTGATTGATGAGGATGAATTAGAATATTAAGAAATGAATAATAAGAGAAGCTCTCTCATACATTGAGGTATGGGAGGGCTTTTTTGTATGTGGAGAAGTAGACGGAGAATGTGGAAAAATCCCGGGAATGGACGGGGAAATGTGTATAGAGGGAGAGAACAGTTAAAAAGGGCCATGTGCTGGCTAATTATTATAGTACTACTTCCATATATTATAACAGTATTTATAAATGGACCGAAGATCGTGACTGCATCAAAAGCAGATGAGACGATGGTGAAAATAAAAGGAAATGGCGAAATGCCTGTGGAGGAGTACTGCATCGGAATGCTGGCCAGGGACATGCCTGTGAACTATGAAGGAGAGGCGCTGAAAGCGCAGGCGGTGCTTATCAGGACAGAAGTGTACCGTATGATTCAGGAAGTGGGAGTAGATGGTACACTGCCGGAAGAAGCAGCAGACGAATTCTGGACAGAAAAGCAGATGAAATCAGCCTGGGGAATGCGCTATGCGGAAAACTACCGGAAGTTGAAGAACGCATTGGAAGAGACAGCGGGACAAGTGCTGTTTTATAAGGATGCTCTGGCAATGACGCCATTTTTCTATCTGAGTAACGGATATACAAGGGATGCAAAAGAAGTACTGGGAAAGGAAGAATATCCTTATCTCAGGATCGTGGAGTGCCCGGAGGATGAGAATGCGCAGGAGGAGATACAGACGGTGGTATTGACAGAACAGGACACAGGCACACTGGACGTAGAGATACAGGAGACAGATTCTGTGGGATATGTGTTAAAAATCCGTGTAGGGGATAACGTAATGAGCGGAGAAGAATTCAGAAATAAATACCAACTGGCATCCAGCTGCTTCACCTTGCAGCAGTATAATGGAAAACTAAGAGTAACAACGAGAGGAGCCGGGCATGGGATCGGAATGAGTCAGTATACGGCGAATGAGATGGCAAAGCAGAAAAAAGGATACAGAAAAATTTTAAAATATTTTTTTGATGGAACGGATATAAAAGAAGTAACAGAAATTATAAAAGATGTATAACTACCGCACGATCTGGCAAAAATATGGTCAGAGGTGGTGATGAAATGAATAAAAATCAGAAACCGTCAATGTCCAAACGGCGTGCTACCGTAGCAGCAGTGTTATGTTTTGTGGCGGCAATTGCAATAGCTGGAACATATACATTTAACGATTACAGAAAAACGCAGAAAAATGAATTGGCAAAGGCGGAAGAAAAGAGCAGTCAGGACGGATCAGACAAGAAGAAAGACAGTGATGCAGCAAAAGAAACCGGAACGTCCAAGATCAAGAGTGAAGGTACGGGAGACAGTACAACAGGAACTGACAGTAATGGAAGCGGAAACGTCGGGAATACCGGTAACGGGAAGAACGGACAGACAACGGGTACAGGGACAGCAGGAACTGGAACCGGAACAGACGGGACAGGAACGGCAGGCTCATCCGGGCAGACTGGAACCGGAACCCAGGCAACGGCAGGAAGAAGTCACAATATTAACTTTACGGAAGACAGTTACATCTTATGGCCGGTGAACGGAGCCGTGATCATGAGCTACAGCATGGATAAGACGGTATACTTCCAGACACTGGATCAGTACAAGTACAATCCGGCAGTGATCATCGAAGGTGCAGAAGGCGACCAGGTACTGTGTGGCGCACCCGGAATTATCAAGTCGATCGACGTCAGTGCACAGACAGGAACGACAGTCAATGTGGATATCGGAAATGGATATGAGCTGTTATATGGACAGTTGAAAGAAGTGCCCGTGAAGGTCGGCGATTATGTAGAAGCAAAAAGTGTGCTTGGATATGTGAGCCAGCCGACGAAGTATTACAGCAAAGAAGGCTGTAATGTGTATTTTGAGATGCGGAAAAACGGACAGCCGGTGAATCCGGTGGAGTATACGGCAGATCAGGATTAATAAAAGGGGACCGGAGATTCTTAAGAAATTTCCGGTCTTTTTTGGGGTCTGCAGACACCAAAGTATGCGGAAAAATGTATGAACAGGGGATAAAATTGACTTTCCGTGGGATAATAGATAAAATAAAGTGGATTATTATAGGAAAAATCGGACCGATTGTGGATAAGTGGGGATAACTACATGAATTATACATACATCGTAAAATGTGCAGACAGTACATTTTACACAGGGTGGACAAATGATCTGGATAAGCGGATAAAAGCGCATAACAGTGGAAAAGGTGCCAAATACACGAAGACCAGAAGACCGGTGAAGCTCGTGTATTACGAAGAGCATGAGACGAAGAATGAGGCGATGAGCCGGGAATATGCGATCAAGCAGCTGACTCGGAAAGAAAAGGAGACGCTGATCAACGGCAGTGGAAACTTATGTGAAAAAGCGTGTGGATAAGGAGCGGACATGTACCAAAAGAAAGTAGAAGTAAAGAAAACCCTGGGACAGAAAACAGAAGACCGTCTGATGAAATATATTCTGGACAAGCAGATCGAGATTGGAGAAAAGATTCCGAATGAATTCGAACTGGCGGAGTTTTTCAAAGTCGGCCGGAGTACGGTAAGAGAAGCCGTAAAAGGACTGGTAAGCCGGGGCGTGCTGGAAGTACGGCGTGGAGACGGTACCTACGTGATCAGTACCGTAGATATGGAAAATGATGTACTGGGATTCGGACAGATCAAAGACAGGTACCAGCTGGCACTGGATCTATTCGATGTCCGTCTGATGATAGAACCGGAGATTGTTACATGGGCATGCAGGAAAGCGACAAAAGAACAGATACAGCATTTGCGGACGCTGTGTGATGAAGTGGAGATGCTATATAAGCAGGGAAATGACCACATTTACAAAGATATAGAGTTTCACAGTTATCTTGCAAAATTAAGCGGGAATGTTGTGGTAGAAAGACTGATCCCGGTTATTAATACTTCGGTTGTGACATTTGCCAATATTACATACCGCAGTCTTATGAGAGAGACACTGGAGACACACAGGGCAGTGGTGACTGCAATTGAACACAGGGATGCGGTTGGTGCCAAGTGTGCAATGAGCATGCATCTGACGTATAACAGGCAGGTGATCATGGAACTTCTGGAAGAAAGAAGACGGAAAAAAACAGCAAAAAATACATCTGACGTTTAAAACGGTGAAAAAACGTTTCGTAAATGCATATAGTAATAGTAGACAAAAACAGGCAGTGATTAAAGATAAAATCACTGCCTGTTTTGCATAATATGTACAAATCAAATTATATACATCATATGTATTGAAGAAAAAATAAGCGGTTGTTATAGTGTAGCCACATTCAAAAGAGGCGCCGGATGTAAGAGAAGATATGAATAAAGAGAGAGAAAGAAAATTCAGGAGGAAATACAATGAGTGATTTTACTGCTTCTCCAGAGAGACTGATCATAGGAGCTCTTCTGGGATTTGCCGTATTGTTATTTTTGATCATTAAAGTTAAGATACAGCCTTTTATAGCGATTATGTCATCTGCACTGATCATCGGACTGGTGGCGGGAATGCCGTTCGATATGATCACAGATACGCTGGCAGAAGGTGTGGGAACTACACTGCAGACCATCGCCATATTAATTGGACTTGGTTCCATGTTCGGGGCAATCCTGCAGGTATCCGGCGGCGTGGAAGTTATTGCAGATACATTATTAAGCGTGTTTGGTGAAAAGAAAGCGCCGTGGGCACTGGGCATTACAGGATTGATCGTAGGTATGCCGGTATTTTTCGAATCAGGACTTCTGATCCTGATCCCGGTTGCATTTGGAATTGCACGTAAGACGAAGAAATCGGTATTCTGTTATTCCATTCCGCTTCTTGCGGGTCTGGCGATCGGACATGCATTTGTTCCACCGACACCGGGACCGGTTCTGGTGGCAGAGATGCTGAATGTAGAACTTAGTTATGTAATTATGCTCGGAATAATTATCGGTATTCCGGCTATGATCCTGGCAGGACCAGTATTTGGACGATATGCCGGCAGGAAATTCGACTGTCCGGTACCAAGTTCTTATCTGGAGAATGAGAAAGAAGCACAGCAGAAAAATACAGGAAAACAACCGAATTTCTGGCTGATCGTCTGTATCATTCTTCTTCCGCTGTTCCTGATTATTTTAAATACATTATCATCCGTGATTCCATTTATGAAACCGGCTCAGTCGGTATTGGAATTCCTGGGAACACCGGTAATCGCGTTATTGCTCTCCACAATATGTGCCATGTTATTCCTTGGACTGCCAGGAGGATTCAGTATTAAGGAAATTACAAATGTGATGACAAATTCCTTACATTCTTGTGGAAATATTATTCTCCTGATTTCAGGTGGTGGAATGCTGAGATTTATTTTACAGAATTCAGGAATCGGAGAATTATTCGGAAATTTCGTAGGAGGCTTACCGCTTCCGATGGTACTTGTGGCATTCCTGGTAGCAGCGGTTGTTAGAGTATCCGTAGGATCTGCGACGGTATCTATGACAATGGCAGCAGGTATCATTGCATCTATGCCGATGGTGGCAGATCTGTCACAGCTTCAGCTTGCAACACTTACGATTGCAATTGCAGCAGGAGGAACAGCCTTTAGTCATGTCAATGATTCGGGATTCTGGCTGTCAAAATCATTGTTCGAAGTTGATGAGAAGACCAATCTGAAGACATGGACAGTCATGGAGACAATTGTTGGTATGGTAGGAATTGTCGGTGCAACGATCGTATGGTTCGTTGTTTCGTAGAAAATAAGCATTTTGTTTTACAGATAAATGATAAAGCAGGAGGAAATATAAGATGGAATTAAAAAGTCAGGAAATGAGAAAATTAGCACCGGAATTAGATCCACTCCGTATTGGAACAGGATGGAAAAAAGAAGACTTAAGTAAACCACAGGTTATGATTGAAAGTACTTATGGCGACAGTCATCCGGGAAGCGGTCATCTGAATATATTAGTCGAAGAAGTAAGAAAAGGTGTGGAAGAAGCGGGCGGATTTGGAGCACGTTATTTCTGCACAGATATCTGCGATGGGGAAAGCCAGGGAACAGACGGAATCAACTACAGTCTGGCAAGCCGTGAGATGATTGCGAACATGATAGAGATTCATGCGAATGCCACACCATTTGATGCGGGTGTATACCTTTCCAGCTGTGATAAGGGAATGCCGGGGAATCTTATGGGACTTGCCCGCGTAGATATTCCATCGGTTGTAGTGCCGGGTGGAACGATGAATGCAGGACCAGAGATGCTGACACTGGAACAGCTGGGAATGTACAGTGCAAAGTATGAGCGTGGCGAGATCGACCAGGAAAAGCTGGACTGGGCAAAATGTAACGCCTGCCCAAGCTGCGGGGCATGTTCATTCATCGGAACGGCATCCACCATGCAGATCATGGCAGAGGCACTTGGACTGGCACTTCCGGGAAGTGCACTGATGCCGGCAACAAGCCCGGATCTTCTGGCATTTGCCAGAGAAGCAGGCCGTCAGGCAGTAAGACTTGCAACAATGGAACATATGCTGCCGTCTGACATTGTTACGATGGATAGTTTTGAAAATGCAATTCTGGTTCATGCTGCAATCTCCGGAAGTACGAACTGTCTGTTACATATTCCGGCAATTGCACACGAATTCGGAATCGAGATCACGGGAGATACATTTGACAGATTACACCGTAATGCCAGATACCTTCTGGACATCCGCCCGGCAGGAAAGTGGCCTGCAGAGTGCTTCTATTATGCAGGTGGTGTACCGGCGATCATGGAAGAGATCAGGGAACATCTGCATCTGGATGTGATGACTGTGACAGGAAAGACACTGGGTGAAAATCTGGAAGAATTAAAACAGAATGGTTTTTATGAAAAATGTGACAAATGGCTGCAGGAATTCAACAAACGTTATGGGGTACAGGTTACAAAAGAAGACATTATAAGACCATATGATAAAGCAATCGGAACGGATGGAAGTATCGCAGTGCTGAGAGGAAATCTTGCACCGGAAGGAGCAGTCATCAAACATACTGCATGTCCGAAAGAAATGTTCAGATCTGTATTAAGAGCCAGACCATTTGACAGTGAGGAAGAATGTCTGGATGCAGTATTAAAACATAAAGTACAGAAAGGTGACGCAGTATTTATCCGTTACGAAGGACCGAAAGGAAGCGGTATGCCGGAGATGTTCTATACATCAGAGGCTATCAGCAGTGATAAGGAATTAGGAAAAAGTATCGCACTGATCACAGATGGACGTTTTTCAGGAGCATCTACCGGTCCGGTGATCGGACACTGCAGTCCGGAAGCTGTTGACGGAGGCCCGATCGCACTGGTAGAAGAAGGTGACCTGATCGAGATCGATGTAATGGAGAGAAAGCTGAATATCATCGGAGTAGCAGGAGAGCGCAAGTCAATGGAAGAAATCGATAAGATTCTGGAAGAACGCCGTAAGAACTGGACACCAAGAGAACCGAAATATAAAAAAGGTGTACTTCGTCTGTTCAGTCAGCATGCCGCAAGCCCAATGAAGGGTGCATATCTGGAATATTAGTATTCCAGATATGCAGTATAAAATAGCTGAAAATTAGAAGTGCAAATCAAGAAAGAATAAAAAGGGAAAAGAAAGATGGAACAAAGAATTATAAACAAAGAAAGATTTCTCACTATGGGAGAAATTATGCTTCGTCTCACACCGCCTGACTGTGAAAAGATCAGAAACGCAACAAGTTTTGAAGCAATCTATGGTGGAAGTGAAGCAAATATAGCAGTATCTTTGGCAAATCTTGGAATAGACAGTTCATTTTTTACAGTAGTACCGGATAACAGCCTTGGAAAAAGTGCAGTCCGTATGTTAAGAAGCAATGATGTAGACTGTACCCCTGTGATCTTGAGCACACTGGAAGAGACTCCGACGCACAGACTTGGAACGTATTATCTGGAGACCGGATATGGGATCCGTCCGAGCAAAGTGATCTATGACAGAAAGCACAGTGCATTTGATGAATATGATTTCTCTCAGGTTGATCTGGAAAAAGTGCTGGACGGATACACGTGGCTGCATCTTGGCGGGATCACTCCTGCACTTGGCGATTCCTGCAGACAGCTGGTCGTGGAAAGTCTGAAGATCGCGAAAGAAAAGGGAATGACGGTCAGTTTTGATGGTAACTTCAGAAGCACTTTATGGAGCTGGGAAGAAGCAAGAGATTTCTGTACAGAGTGTCTTCCATATGTAGATGTACTGATGGGAATCGAGCCATATCATTTATGGAAGGATGAGGAACATCATGAAAATGGAGATGTGAAAGATGACATTCCATATCAGCCGGACCTGAAAGAACAGGACAGTGTATTTCAAAAATTCGTGGAACGGTATCCGAATATAAAATGCATTGCCAGACATGTAAGATATTCTCCGAGCTGCAGTGAAAACAGCCTGAAAGCATATGTGTGGTATGGCGGGAAGACGTATGAGAGCAGAACGCTTACATTTAATATTCTGGACAGAGTAGGCGGCGGGGATGCATTTGTCAGCGGGATCATCTATGCACTGATGAACGAATACCAGCCGGATGATGTGGCGAACTTTGCGGTAGCTGCCAGTGCGATTAAGCATACGCTTCATGGAGATGGAAATATTACGGATGATGTGTCATTGATCCGGCATGTTATGAATATGAACTTTGATATAAAGAGATAAAGACAGGTGAAGAAAATGAAAACAATAGAAGAAATATTTGCAGAGTTAAAAGTGGTACCCGTTGTTGTTCTGGATGATGCGAAAGACGCAGAGCCGCTGGCAAAAGCATTGGTGGAAGGTGGACTTCCATGTGCGGAAGTAACATTCCGTACAGAGGCAGCAGCAGAGTCTATCCGCATTATGACAGAAGTCTATCCGGATATGCTGGTCGGAGCAGGAACTGTCCTTACAACAGAGCAGGTAGACAAGGCAGTAGAATCCGGAGCAAAATTTATCGTAAGTCCTGGATTCGATCCGGAGATCGTTGATTACTGTATCG
>JBNMJT010000061.1:0-13642 GCA_050873945.1 Dorea sp. | reverse complement strand
GGCAAACACCGCACAGCCAACAAATAACGCAACAAATGCCTCCATCGGTGTTCCTCCAAGCAGATAGCCCAATCCGCCTGCACTCAGTCCTGCAGCCGCAATCTGATAAGGAATACGCTTGACCGGCATCTTATTGATCTCTTTCAGCTTCTTTATTGCTTCTTCAATTCCGACATGTCCCGCTGCAATTTCTCTGGAAAGATCGTTCACTTCCGCCACAATCCCGAGATGCGTAGAAGAAAGCGGTACCTGTTTCACTTTTGTGTACAATTTTTCTTTATCTGTTCCGGCACAGATAAACAAACCATGACTCAGAGTAAACAGATCTACATATTTCACTCCGAATCTATGGCAGATCCGCATCATTGTCTCTTCCACACGGAAGATCTCGCCCCCATTTTTCAACAGCATTCTTCCGGCTTCCATCGCAAGGTTAATTACCCTCTTTGTATCGATCTCCGACATCAGTTCCTTTTTCAGATAATTTTCATCTTCATCCGAAAACCCGCATTTATCACAAAATTCCATGATATCCAGACACCGTTCCTTTTTCATATACACCCAGTCATATTGTGAACAATAGTGTTCACAGATGTAATGGATCATATACTGGCCATAGCCCTTCCCACGGTCTTTTTCCATCGTTACAATGTTCTTAATCTCACATTTCTTTTCTTCCGAAAATATGACCACGCACAATGTCCGGAGTTTTCCATGTTCCTCCAGCAAAAAAAGTTCCCCTTTTTCCAGTACTTTACGGATTCTGGATTCATCCGGGTCCCCCATGTGAAGCAATTCTATATAGTCTTCTTTCCCGTCTGTCACCTGTCGAATATTCATTCTTCTGTTCTGCTCCTTATACCAATTATTTTGCTTTCTCGACTCTGCCTATTATAGCACCTGTCCCGGTAAAATCCTAGATTATTTTTTAACAAATAGAAGAAGGATATGCCTGACCACATATCCTTCTTCTATCTACAGAACCTGTCACTGGCAGCTTCTTCCGAACGCCTGGCGATTTAAAAACTCTGTCTTTTTATTTTCTGCCCGCCGGAACTGTTATTAATTCACTGTTTTTACTATAAAGTATTCCATCACGGCTTTCATAGACCGGATTATCCGGTGCAACTTCTATATACATCAGATTTTCCAGCTTCTCCAGTACACCTGGCGCAACAGACGTAATATTTGCAGGAATATAAATTTCTTCCACCGAAGCAATCCCGTTCAGGGCTTCACTTCCAATTCCAGTACATCTTTCGTCCGCCGGGAATATGATAATTCCATCTTCGGAAGCAAGTGCAGGGTTCTTGCAGCTTTCGATCACACCATTCTCATTAATCAGGAATCCATCCAGTTCTAACAATTCCATTTCCGTTCTCTCTTCATTTTGCGTTATTTCGCCGGCAGCTGTTTTATCCGTTATGCTTTCACTCTCCGTATTTTCCATTGTATTGTCCACATTATTTACAGGCAGGATCTTCTCCTGTATTACCGTTTCTTTCATTGTTGGCGCGGCCGCCACTGCTTTCTCTGTGTCTGTATGTCCCCTGTCTGCCGGCTGATCCGTTGCAGCAACCATATCTTCTGCCGCTTCAACTGTGGCCGCTGCCGGTTTTACCACACCAGTATGCATTATACTTACCGCACTTTGATGCCCTAGTTTCTCCCATGTATGTATAACACCTGACGCCCTTCCCGCATAAACTTCTGACACGCCTCTGTACAGCTTAACATTTTCTGCATAATGATACATATATTCTGTACCCCTCACACATACACTGGACCAGAGTTGTACCAAAACCGTAAGTATGACTAACAGCGCAAGATCCATACGCGTCCACTTTACAGCTTCCTGTTTTCGAACACTTATTATTTTCATTACTCTTTCCATCTGTCCACCCTCTTTTCCTTTGTTCTATACAATTATTATAAAACGTACTTATACAAAAATAAAGCAGCATCTCGGTATACACCTGATGCCGCTTTATTTCTTAGCATTTCCTTTATACTAGTTTATACATTGATCTCTGCTGTCACGCCAAGAATATCTTTGTTTGCTTCCAGCATCGGATTTACAACATTCTTCAGATATGCATCAACCTGAACCGGCGCACGTCCTACATATTTTGCAGGGTCCATCGTCTTCTGCAGTTCTTCCAGAGAAAGGTTGAATGCAGGATCTGCAGCGATCAGCTCCAGAAGGTTATTGTCTAATCCTTTTTCTTTGACATTGCGTCCGGCTTCCATTGACAGTTCACGGATTCTCTCGTGAAGTTCCTGTCTGTCTCCGCCTGCTTTTACAGCATCCATCATGATATTCTCTGTTGCCATGAATGGAAGTTCTGACATCAGTCTCTTTTCGATAACCTTTGGATATACTACCAGTCCGTCTACGACATTCAGGCACAGATCCAGGATACCATCGATTGCAAGGAAGCCTTCCGGTACGCTGAGACGCTTGTTAGCGGAATCGTCCAGTGTTCTTTCGAACCACTGTGTTGCAGATGTGATTGCCGGATTCATGGCATCTACCATCACATATCTTGAAAGGGAGGCAATTCTTTCACTTCTCATCGGATTTCTCTTATATGCCATCGCAGAAGATCCGATCTGTGTCTTCTCAAATGGTTCTTCAATCTCTTTCAGATGCTGAAGGAGACGGATGTCATTGGACATCTTATGTGCACTTGCTGCGATACCTGCAAGTACATTTACCACTCTGGTATCTACTTTACGGGAATAAGTCTGTCCGGATACCGGATAACATGTTTCAAATCCCATCTTCTTTGCGATCATCGGATCGATCTTGTCAATTGTCTCCTGATCTCCGTCAAAGAGTTCCAGAAAACTTGCCTGTGTTCCGGTTGTTCCCTTTGATCCCAGAAGCTTTAAGCTTCCTTTTACATATTCCAGATCTTCCAGATCCATCATGAATTCCTGCATCCAGAGTGTCGCTCTCTTACCTACGGTTGTAGGCTGTGCAGGCTGGAAATGTGTAAATGCAAGTGTCGGAAGATTCTTATGTTCATCTGCGAATTTTGCAAGTTCAGCGATCACATTGATCAGTTTCTTTCTGACGATCTCCAGTGCTTCTGACATCAGGATGATATCTGTATTATCACCTACATAACAGGAAGTTGCTCCCAGGTGAATGATTCCTTTTGCCTTCGGACACTGTTTTCCATATGCGTATACATGAGACATAACATCATGACGGACTACTTTTTCTCTTTCTTTTGCCACATCATAATTGATGTCATCTGCATGTGCTTTTAATTCTTCGATCTGTTCATCTGTAATATCGAGTCCCAGTTCTTTTTCTGTCTCTGCAAGTGCGATCCAGAGTTTTCTCCATGTGCGGAACTTCTTATCCGGCGAGAAAATGTACTGCATCTCTTTGCTTGCATATCTTTCTGAAAGTGGACTTGTATATCTGTCGTTACTCATACTAATAATCTCCTTCGTCAATTCTTCTACCTGACTATTTTAACCTGTTTTTTATTCAAATGCCAGTGAAATATCTCTTCCCGGTACTTCCATCGGATAATTACCCGTGAAGCATGCGTCACAGTATGCCAGATCACCGACCATATCTTTCAGCTTTTCAACTTCCATATATCCCAGAGAATCCGCACCGATCATCTCACGGATCTGTTCTGTTGTATGAGAATGTGCGATCAGCTGTTCATTCGAAGGCACATCTGTTCCGAAATAGCATGGGTGCAGGAACGGCGGCGAACTGATTCTTACATGCACTTCTTTCGCTCCGGCCTTTTTAAGCATCTTGATAATATTTGCACAGGTCGTTCCACGTACAATCGAATCGTCTACCATAACGATACGTTTTCCCTTTACAACCTCTTCGATTACATTCAGCTTGATCTTTACGCTGCTTTCACGCTGACTCTGTTTTGGTTTGATGAATGTTCTTCCGACATAACTGTTCTTATGGAATGCCATTCCATACGGAATTCCCGACTGCTCGGAATAGCCTTTTGCCGCAACCAGTCCGGAATCCGGAACTCCGACAACCAGATCCGCATCGACCGGATAAGACTCTGCCAGGGCTTTTCCTGCAACAATTCTCGCATGATATACATTTACATCATCGATCACACTGTCCATTCGTGCGAAATATATATATTCAAAAATACATCTTGCCTGCTTCTTCGGATCGATCGCCATGGATTTATCCGATTTCATTCCATGTTTGGTAAAGCTTACAATCTCTCCAGGCTCTACGTCTCTTACAAATTCCCCGCCAACAGCAGCAATCGCACAGCTTTCGGAAGCGAGGAAATATGTATTATCTCTCTTTCCGATACAGAGCGGCTTCAGTCCGAACGGGTCTCTTGCTCCGATCAGCTTTCTCGGCGAAGTGACAACCAGTGCATATGCACCTTTGATCTTCTTCATCGCATTTTTCACCGCATCTTCTGCCTTCTTTACATTCAGACGTTCTCTGGCGATATGATATGCGATTACTTCCGAGTCAATCGTTGTCTGGAAAATAGCGCCTGTATACTCCAGTTCATGGCGAAGTTCAATGGCATTCGTCAGGTTACCGTTATGTGCAATTGCGAGAATTCCCTTCACATAATTGATAACCAGCGGCATCGCATTCTCTGCTCTGGAACCACCCGCTGTCGAATATCTTACATGTCCGACTCCAAGATTTCCTTTCAGTTCCTGCAGTGACTCTTCATCGAACACTTCATTTACCAGTCCAAGTCCTTTCTTGGAATGTACTTTTCTCTCTCCATATGTATCCGTTACCGCAATACCACAGCTTTCCTGTCCTCTGTGCTGTAATGCAAAAAGACCATAATAAACGGATGGTGCAACATCTCCGCCATCCATATCATAGGCTCCAAATACACCACATTCTTCACCCAGTCCTGTTGTTACTTTTTCAAATTCACTCATAAATGCAGACTCCATTCTTTTCAAATTTTTCATTTGTCAAAACTGTCTTTAAAAAGCATTTTGCTATATCAGTATAATACAAGGCAGAAGGAAAAGCAATATTCCCACCTGCCTTGTACTCGTGCTGATACATTATTTATAATACGGTCTTTAATAAGTCCTGCTTATAATTATGTTTCATTCATTAGAATTTCAATAGTTAATCATTGAATTTTCCAAGGAATTCTTTCATTCTTTCGTTCGATGAATCAAATACTTCCTCCGGTGTTCCTTCTACTGCGATCACGCCTCCGTCCATGAAGATCACATGATCCGATACGTTTCTTGCAAAATTCATCTCGTGTGTAACGATCACCATCGTCATATGTTCCAGCGCAAGTTCACGGATAACTTTCAGGATCTCTGCCGTCAGTTCCGGATCCAGTGCCGACGTCGGTTCATCAAAGAACAGGATATCCGGATGCAGAGCAAGTGCTCTCGCGATCGACACACGCTGTTGCTGCCCTCCTGACAACTGACACGGATATGCATTTTCTTTGTCAGCAAGGCCCATCTTCTTTAAAAGTTCTCTTGCTTCTTTATAGACTTCATCTTTTTTACGCTTCTGTACTTTGATCGGCGCATCTGTGATATTCTTCATCACCGAATAATGTGGAAACAGATTAAAATTCTGAAACACCAGTCCAAATGTTCCGTCATAATGAATTTCTCCCGCATCCGCATTCTCAAGTCCTGTTGCGCACCGGAGAAGCGTTGATTTACCGGAACCGGAAGGTCCGATGATACCAAGGACTTCCCCCTTTTCCACCTTCAGAGAAATGTCTTTCAGAACTTCTACTCCATTAAAGCTTTTTTTAATATTTTTCATTTCAAGCAGACTCATGATCTATTCCTCCTAGTGGTAATAATTCAGCTTTTCTTCGATTTTTTCCATAATCATTGCAACAAGCAGGTTGAAAACATAATAGAAGATACCAGCTGCAATATATGGAACCATGGAAGTCTGTGCCGCCGCAATCTGTTTTGCCATAGTAAACATCTCCGTTACCGCCAGCACAAATGCAAGTGACGTATCTTTTACAAGCGTAATGATCTCATTCGTCACCGCCGGCAGGATATGCTTGCACACCTGAGGAAATACAATCCGGAAAAATGTCTGGCTTTTTGAATATCCCAGTACTTTTGCTGCCTCATACTGCCCTACCGGAATTGCCTCAATCCCGCCCCGGTATATCTCAGCAAAATAAGCTGCATAGTTAATCGCAAACCCGATCAATACCGCCGTCATACGGTATCCTGTGGAAATGCGCATTCCGAACAGATAATACGGTCCGAAATATACCACCATAAGCTGCAGCATCAGCGGGGTTCCTCTCATGATCGATATATATAATTTTGAAATCCATCTTACCGGTGCGATCTTCGACATTCTCCCGAATGCAACCACCAGCCCCAGTGGCAGTGAAAAAAGTAAGGTCAGAATAAATATCTCCGCCGAGATCCACATTCCTCCGCCAAGTTCTCTTATCAGTGTTCCTATCTCCATCTGTAACATCCTCCAGTTCTTCCAAGCTTCTTCCGAATGAACGGCGAGCTAAAAGGGACCAATCCCCTCCGGGGTTGGCCCCTTCCTTTTTACTTACTGTTCTTTCCTATACAAAGCGCACCCGGAACTCCGTAATCTGCATACTTTTCTGCGATCTTGTCAATCGTTCCGTCTTCTGCCATCTCGTCCAGTGTCTTCTGGACTTTATCTTTCAGTTCTGTATTGCCTTTTTTGAATCCAACTGCATACTGTTCAGAAGAGATTTCTTTATCCAGGATCTTATAATCATCTGGATTTTTTCTTGAATTCACCTGATAGTTTGCAACTCCGATATCCATTGCGATTGCATCACATGCACCAGATTCCAGATCCATGAATGCTGTATTATACTCCGCAACCTGATTCAGGTCTGCAAATGTTGCCGCCAGATCTTTCTGATCCCCTTCCAGTGCTGCAAGTGCTGAAGAATCCGTCTGTACTTCTACGTGTTTTCCTTTCAGTCCGGAAAAATCATCAATCCCCGAATCGCTTCTGACTACTACAACCTGTTTGTTATCAATATATGGATCTGACCAGGTGTAATCATCCTCACGGCCGTTCATGGTAAATCCATTCCAGATACAGTCAATTGTCTCTGAATTCAATTCAGCATCTTTCGAATCCCAGTCAATTGGCTGCTTCACCAGCTTCCAGTTATTTCTGTCACACACTTCCTGTGCAAGATCAAGGTCAAATCCTACATATTCCCCACTGTCATCTTTAAATCCGTAAGGTGGGAAAGAAGCATCAAATCCAACGATAAATGTATCATCATCATTTTCTACCTTTGCTTCTTTTGTAGATTTCTTTCCACTGTCAGAAGAACCCGAATCTTTACTTCCACATCCTGCCAATACCGTCGTAGCTGCCATTGCCGTAACAAGGAGCAGTACTAATCTCTTTTTCATAACATATATCCTCCTGTATTCCTTTTACATGTGCCAAACAGCCGCTACACTCTTTTACCAGTTTAGCAGTTGATTACTTTACCACACTAAAATCTTTGGATATATTATCATATTCCACGGTGTTTGTCAATCCTGCGGTACTCCTTTTTCCACTCATTCAATTTTTCTTCCGAAATATCCATACCGATTTCTTTTTTCGTTTTCTCCATCTCGCCACGCAAAACCACATCAAGATTCAACAGTACCGGATTCCCTGCTACCATTTTCATATATTCCTCCTGTGGCAGTGCTTTATAACAGCTATACAGATACGCTTTCAGCATATCCGGCTGTTCACAGATATTATATGCTTCCTGATAGGCTTTTGCAGCCTCTTTATACAGGAACTGATGACCGTATGCAGAGCCCATGCTGGCATATACACGGCCATAGAATTTCCTGTCTACCGATTCATCCCAGTCTTTGTTAAGAATGGACTGATATACGAGAATCGCCGACTCATATTCTTTGCTGTTCTGAAGAGTGTCTGCCTTATATTTTTCTTTTTCCACATCTCTCTGTGACTGTAATTGTTCCAGAACACTCTGCATTTTATGGATCTCTGCTGCCGCATAGATATTGGATTCCTTCAGAATCGTAAGCACAAATTCCTCCATAGATCCATTTTCCCTGAGAAGCCTCCGCAGCTCTGACGACAGCTCTGGAAGTTCCAGTTCATCGCCAATCCATCTGCATAACCGTTCATTTACGATTGTATAATCGATCAGATACAGATTATTGCAGATATAATAGCACAGCTCCTCGATTGTATAGATTCTTGTATGCACTCTGGATATCTCAAAAGGTCTTTTGGCCCGTTTTTTATGACAAAGAATTAAACTGCCCATTGATACCTCCTAAATGTAATTCCTTTTCTACAAGGAAATCTGATGCCGGATAGAACTCTCCGAAGCCAACATCTTTGAAACGCAATCTGCAGGTGCGTTCATCCAGAAACATCACTTCTATCTGCAGTCTGAGCGAATAGTCCATTCTCTCCGGAAGCCCTTCGAGTGATACTGTCTCGACTTTCAGATCTTCACCGTCTAATGTTTCAATATGAATCTCAATGTCCGATGTATCTTCCAGAATCACTTCCCACTGACCATCTGCTTCATACCAGTGCGTCCCCCAGGCAACGATCGGATACCAGCCCTCGTGTCCGCCAATCCTCATACGCAGGCAGATCTGTTCCGTCATCTTTGTTCCATCCAGATAAACCGGTCCGTCATCATACGGATCTGCACAGCGCATAGATGCATAACACGCACCCTTGCTGTATAGGTTATTTCCAAGGAATGCCCTCCGTCCATTGCACAATACTTTCAAAGAATTCGGATACCAGTTATTCTCGAATCCCTCTCCTGTCAGATATACGGATGATACAACTTTTTTATCAAATACATTCTGAATAAAAGATTTAAAACTTTCATCTGCATCTTTTGCTTTATCCACATTCAGAACCGGATAGATTGCTTCCAGTTCTTTCATATGTGCATTCGCAACTTCTTCTACCGTAACAAACATATCACGGCTTTTTGTGCTTGAAGTATTCAGCCTTCTGAGCATATATGCACGGATTTCCTATGCATCACAGTAAAATAACGCAGATTCATACTGCCACAGTTCTTTCGGCTGATAGAACATATACTGGCAGAAACTCTCTTTATAATCCTGCACGAATACACATTCCCCTGGTACACCTATATATTTTCCGATTCCTTTTAACATCTTCGACATATCTACATTGGTATATGGTACAGAAAATGTAATATAATCGATCTGTTCGAATTTCTTCAGTGTCAGACTGATGAATTTGGCCAGGAGCCATACTCCGTCATGGATTTTACCTCCTACACGGACTTTTTTTCTTTTTACAGCCTTTCTGAACAGATGTGAGACAATGTCACCCTCTCCCATTTCCTTCAGACGCTTTGCTTCCTGTCCGAACACCCACCGTTCCTTATAGTAACCAAGGATCAGAGGAATCTGATAATTATCAACGGCCGCTTCCATGGTTTCCGGTTCTTCCTTGTTCTCATCATAATAGCTGATCTGACAGCTTTTTTCATTCAGATCAATCCCCAGAATACTTCCTTTTTTCATTATCATCTCCTCCTTTCTTTTTATTTTTAATATATCTTAAATATCTGATCTGCCATCTGTTCTTCTTCTTCGTATTCCAGCATGGCTTTAACCCGTTCTGCCTCCGACTCCATATCTGTCATAGTATTCAGCTTCTGATACTTACCGGCATATCTGCGGTCTTTATCTACCGTCAGCGTTTTCTTCTCTGTTGTGATCAGTTCTCCGCTTCCGGATTCCTGGAAATAATAGTTCACAGATTCATCATTGTAAAGCACAAACTGTTTTACATACAGATTTTCATATACCGGCATCATAGCTTCAGCTCTGTATCCCAGTTCTTCCCGGTCTTTTTGTTTCATCTTATAATAGAGCCTTACCTTATCTCCCGGTTTGCAGCGGTATGCCGCCATAACTTTATTATAAAGCTGTACTTCCCTTAGCCATTCTTCTTTATAATTCAGATAATACGGGAATACCAGCTGTTTCTCACACATCTCCCTGAGCACCTGATGAAGTACTTCTTCCATCTCCTCAGAATACTTTTTGTCCGAATAGTATTTTAAAAGTGCGATCTTACATACATCCGGAAGATCCTCTTTTTCTTCACACTCATTTGCGATAATTTCAAATACACATTTCTCCAGGCTTCTTCCATATACTACATACTCCCTTGCAACATATGCCAGATAAGCCTGTTTCAGGCGGAAGTATACATTGTCCGACAGATAATAATCTTCAAAAATATGCTCTTCTCCATACAGCGTCTCTGCAAATACCATCTGTGTAATGATACGCTCACTGACTTTGTAAGACGGAACCCCATACTGCTTCAGTACTTTCCAAAGTTTCTTCATATCTCCGATCGCACCGCAGTAATATTCCGCAAGATACGTCAATGTTACTTTATCATACTGTCCGCGCCGGAACATTTCAAATGCAAGATAGCTTAAGAAGTCATCTTCTGTATAATTTTCTTCCCTGATTCTTCTGCTGCAGACCATAAATACGTCTTTATCGTTAAACGGATCAATACCTTCCGCCTGGATTTTTTCATAATCCGGCTTTTCTTTTTCTGGTTCCTGATCCCAGAATCCGGTAGATGCAGCATATTTTCTGCACATATCTACGAAACGCGGTTCATAGAACAGCCTTTTTGTCTCATATGGAATGGAATCTGTATAATGACGTCCTTCTACCGACTCCCACACAATTCTCGATTCTTTATCATACAGATGAATGATTGCGCCATTTTTTTCATCATACGGGATACGCTGACGGACTGAGCCATCTTTCTCGATCACCAGTACACATTTCATTCCTCTTACTTTTGTTCTCACTTCATAGGAATAACAGATATCACGCATTGCCTCCATCCGCTCTGCCGTCATCTCATCTTCCCTGCAGAATCTTTTATACAATGTACGCAGAGATTCCGTAATATGCCGTTTCATCAGCTGTTCCCATGTAAATGCCACCATCTGCTCCCGGTAATTCAGATACAGATCTCCGGCCTGTTCTTCATGAATCACAAGACTCGCATACAGGTATGCTGCTTTTTTATAATCCAGGGCATTCCCATGCATGAAATATAACACCAGTGATTTCGGCAGTGGTCCATGTGCACTGTCCTCATTGAGCGTCATCATATAGTATTCATACAGCTGGGCAATCTTAAGATCCGAATCCACCGCCTTCTGATACCATGAAAAATAATTTTTTGTGTTTTTATTTCCCTTGATCAGAAGCGTACAGATTGTATTTAAAATCATCGGCTCATCATACATCTTATATATTCTTTCCAATATATGGAAAAGATTATCGCTGTATTTTTTCTGCTGACTGGCAAAATTCGAAATATAAAGTGCCAGTTCTTTTGTCATCATGCGGTACTTTGTCGCGAAATTCAATACCTGAATCTCAAATGCTCCTAATTTCTTAAGAAGTGTTGGTTTTTCCTGATAACACAGATATGCTTCCAGATAGAACATTACCGAATGAATTCCATATTCAAACTGTTGCTCCAGCACTTCCAGACGCTTATAAGGATTCTTATACCGGTTGTCCAGATTCAGGATCATATAGAGCAGCCACCAGGAATCCTGATGACGCATATACGTCTTCCCGATCTCATCTAACACCCGTTCCTCGTAATTTACATCACCGCGGATCTTTGCAGTCAGATACAGATAATAACAGTTTGTCAACGGATCTTTTCCGATTGCAAACCGGTTATAATTATAATTTTCAAGAATCCATTTTGCTTCTTCGATCTTTCCGCCAAGCAGGTAAATGTTTCCAAGCATCAGCTGGTATACTTCATTCAGTGGATCCAGTTTACGCAGTGCTACCATCTTCTCGATCGCACTGTCCACCCAGTGTTCCAGTGTCACTCTTCCTGCTACATGTCCTACGTATTCTTTGATGATCTGAGCCAGTAAAAGTTCCGGCATTCTGTGGTCTTCGTCATATTCCTGATTCTGCAGTACCTCTACTTCATAAGTCAGTGTCTCATACGGCGTCACGAACTTCAATGCTCCGTAATTCCGCCCGCCGTGAAGTTTTTCTGCTCTTACCACATATTCAATCTCATGTGCATTACCAACAAAATCTTCTGTGCTGATGTCTGGTCTGGATACACGGATAAAATCTCCCACCGTCTCGATATGGATCGGCATATACCCCCATGTATTTTTCATCAGAGTCAGCGTTCCTTTCGTCGGCTCTGTCAGATCTTCAAACAACATTCCCTCTCCCTGAAGCGTCAGGAAAATGCACTCTTTCTGCTTGATCCCTACCATGAATTCTTCCATGGCCTGTTCTCCGAGAGACCATTTACGCATATTATCGTACAGATAGAATGTACGTTCATTCTCATATTTTAAGATCTCATAGAATTCTTTGGAACGGAAGAGCCTTCCCGCTTCTGAAAAATCTTTGATTGCCAGTTTGCGGAAATCATCAGTGCTCTGTACTTTTCCATAGGTTGTCATCACATATGGTTTCTCAATGATTGCCGTAAAAGCCAGTTCAAACTCACCACCGGTACATACAATCGTGAATTTTCCTTCCTCTACATGCCCCGGACGAAGTCCTCGTCCGTCGTACGTAAATTCTACTCTTGCCGGATTTCCCTCAAATCCCTGATCTTTAAAATGGACGCGGAAAGAAGACGAGTACACCAGTCCCCGTATTCTTCCTTCATTGTTCGCCCTCATTGTAAAACTTCCCCTGTATACTTCCCCTTCACCTATAATGAGTACAAGATTCGTCTCATCGAATATAACATCAGGTCGTATCAACTGAAAGTCGCCTTTTGAAAATTTTTGGATTTTATTTTTCAAGTCCTACACCTGCTTCTTTCGTTGCTTTTTTCTTAAAACATACTATAATAAATTATAGCATTGTTTGTCAACTGCTGGCAATGCCGTAAATAGAAAATATTAAAATTATAGTAAACTGTTACGATAGGATGGAAAATTATGAAAAAAAAGCCAGAATTTCATGGAAGTGATCTCGAAAAAATTGCAAATTACTATCACATTGACAAGGAAAACATTGTTCTGTTTGGTGCAAATGTCAATCCGCTGGGCGTATCTGAACGGGTAAAATCAGATCTTGCAGCGCACCTGGATGTCATAAGCAGCTACCCGGACCGTAATTACACTGATCTGAAACAGACTATCCTGGAGTATCTTCATGCTACATCACCGGATGATTCTTCCGGATGCTCCGACAGTCCGCTTCTTTCTGCGGATCATATTGTTGTCGGCAATGGTTCCACCGAACTGATCTCGCTTCTTATCAGCCAGCGAGCTCCAAAAAAAGCTCTGCTTCTCGGTCCAACCTATTCCGAATACGCAAGGGAGTTAACTCTTGTTGGAGGCACATTGGAATATTATAATCTTAAAGAAGAGGACGATTTCAAATTAAATGTCTCTGACCTTACAGCTACACTTCAAGGTGATATCGAGCTTCTTATTATATGCAATCCTAACAATCCGACATCCTCTGCCATCAGCACCAGCGAGATGCGGCAGATACTGTCCATCTGTCAGTCCTTGAACATTTTTGTTATGATTGATGAGACCTATGT
>JBNMJT010000060.1:0-13677 GCA_050873945.1 Dorea sp. | reverse complement strand
GCATCTAAGGCAACCGGATACCCGATCGCCAAGGTTGCAGCAAAGATCGCTCTTGGATATACACTGGATGAGATCAAGAATGCAGTAACAAAGAAGACATACGCAAGTTTTGAGCCTATGCTTGACTACTGTGTTGTTAAGATCCCAAGACTTCCATTCGATAAGTTTATCAGTGCAAAACGTACACTGACAACACAGATGAAAGCGACCGGAGAAGTTATGAGTATCTGTGATAACTTCGAGGGAGCACTTATGAAAGCCATCCGTTCTCTGGAACAGCATGTAGACAGTCTTATGTCTTATGATTTCTCTTACTTAAAAGGAGAAGAACTGTTAGAAGAACTGAAAGTTGTTGATGACCGCCGTATCTGGAAGATTGCAGAAGCAATCCGTCAGGGCATCAGCTACGAAGATATTCACAGAATTACAAAGATCGACAACTGGTTCATCGACAAGATCGCAATTCTTGTAGAGATGGAACAGAAATTAAAGACAGAAGAATTAACAGCAGAGACATTAAAAGAAGCAAAACGCTTAGAGTTCCCAGATAACGTGATCGCAGAACTGACAGGAAAGACAGAGCGTGAGATCCACGACCTTCGTCATGACAATGGTATCACAGCTTCTTATAAGATGGTTGATACCTGTGCGGCTGAGTTCGCAGCAGAGACACCATATTACTACTCTGTATTCGGAAGTGAGAACGAAGTAGTTGAGACTTCCGGCAAGAAGAAAGTACTGGTACTTGGTTCCGGACCGATCCGTATCGGACAGGGTATTGAGTTCGACTTCTGTTCTGTACATTGTACATGGGCATTTGCTAAGGAAGGCTATGAGACAATTATTGTAAATAACAACCCTGAGACCGTAAGTACAGACTTCGATATCGCAGATAAGCTGTACTTCGAGCCTCTGACACCGGAAGATGTAGAAAGCATCGTAGATCTGGAAAAACCGGATGGAGCAGTCGTGCAGTTCGGTGGACAGACAGCGATCAAGCTTACAGAATCTCTTATGAAGATGGGCGTTCCGATCCTTGGAACATCTGCAGAAAATGTAGATGCAGCCGAAGACCGTGAGCTGTTCGATGAGATCCTTGAGCAGTGCGAGATCCCAAGACCGACAGGAGGAACTGTATTTACAGCTGAAGAAGCGAAGAAAGTAGCAAACAGACTGGGTTATCCGGTACTGGTAAGACCTTCTTACGTACTTGGCGGACAGGGAATGCAGATTGCGATCAACGATCATGATATCGATGAGTTCATCGGAATCATCAACCGTATCGCACAGGATCATCCAATCCTGGTTGATAAATATTTACAGGGTAAAGAGATTGAGGTCGATGCCGTATGCGACGGTGAAGATATCCTGATCCCAGGTATCATGGAGCATATCGAGCGTGCCGGAATCCATTCCGGAGACAGTATCTCCGTATATCCTGCACAGAGCATCTCTCAGAAGACAAAAGAGACCATTGCTGAGTATACAAGAAGACTTGCAAAATCATTACACGTAATCGGACTGATCAATATCCAGTTCATCGTATGCGGTGAGGATGTATATGTAATCGAGGTTAACCCTCGTTCCAGCCGTACCGTTCCATACATCAGTAAGGTAACAGGTATTCCGATCGTACCACTTGCAACAAAAGTGATCATCGGACACAAGATCAAAGAACTTGGTTATACACCTGGATTACAGCCGGAAGCAGATTACTTTGCAATTAAGATGCCGGTATTCTCATTTGAGAAGATCCGCGGTGCGGATATCAGCCTTGGACCTGAGATGAAATCTACCGGAGAGTGTCTGGGAATTGCCAAGACATTTGATGAAGCTCTTTATAAAGCATTCATCGGTGCCGGAATCAAGCTTCCAAAACACAAGAACATGATTATGACAGTTCGTGATGAAGATAAGGAAGAAGCAGTAGAGATCGGACGCAGATTCGAGAAGATCGGTTACAAGATCTTTGCTACAGAAGGAACTGCAAAGGTTCTGACAGACGCAGGCGTAAAAGCAATGACAGTCAATAAGATCGAGCAGGAATCACCGAACCTTATGGACCTGATCCTCGGACATAAGATCGATCTGGTTATCGATACACCTCCGCAGGGAGCTGATCACTCAAGAGACGGATTCGTGATCCGTAGAAATGCGATCGAGACAGGTGTCAATGTACTGACAGCGATCGATACAGCAAAAGCTCTGATTACCAGTCTTGAGAATACAGATATCCAGAAACTGACACTGATCGATATTGCCAAGATTAAATAAGATTTGTGCAGATATATTTTGTGTAAACAAAGTTAAAAAATGATATTTGTGAAATAATAAGAAGTGGCATACAGCATAATTATTTGCAGTATGCCGCTTTTTTTGTGTATTATCATGCGTTTGAAAGAGACAGTCAGTTTAAAACATTCATAAGGATTGACGATAGCCGATTCTGTGAATAGCAATGTATGAGAGAAATAAAAATCAAAATATTAAAAATATGTGATCATTTACATCATGTAATACGTTCTATATACAGGGGACGCCCTCAGGAGGAAGAATTTTGACGCGTGAAAATGAATTACTTAAAAAGATAGCAAAAGGTGAAACTGAATACTGGGAAGAACTGATCGGGATGTATTATGAGGATATTTTCCGCTACTGTATCTACCATGCACCGGACAAGACAGCGGCAGAAGATGCGGTGCAGGAGACATTTCTGAAGGTGATCCGGTACATGCCGGATTACAGACACAGAGGAAAATTCCGTGCATTCTTATATAAGGTTGCTTCGAATACCTGCAAAGACCAGTGGAGGAAATGTGCAAAGGAAGAATGGTATGACACCGATGCCGAAGATGCGGACGGTGAGAAGAAACTGCCGGACGAGATGATCTATCTGGAGACGGGATATGCAAGGTCGGAAGGGGGATTAATTTTCTGAGACTGGTGCATGATCTCCCGGAAGAGCAAAGAGAAGTCGTATACCTGAAATATGCACAGGAACTATCGTTTCGGGAAATCGCAGGAATACTTGGAATTCCGGCAAGAACGGTACAGTCAAGGCTCAGGATCGCATTGAAGAAATTAAGAAAAAAGGAGGGAAAGCCGGATGTATAACAGACAGAAAAGAAATGAAGAGGAGCATTTATATAAAACATTACAATTAAAAGAAATGCTGCATATCAGCGAAGATGCAAAGTCAGAACAGATCAGAAGAATCATGGAGCTCAGTAAGGCTGACCGGCTGACCGAGAGAAAGAGAGAACAGACTGGTTTTATGGAATTTCTGATCCGCCAGATCCCATTTATCGGATGGAAGATGTGGAGTGTACAGGCGCTGGTCATGATAAGTGCGGTCATATTCTTTTATGGAACGGACCAGGGACCGGTGGATGTGACATGGATGTTCGTGGGAAGAAGGCTGCCGTTTCTGGTCGGGGCACTGGGAACGGTCATGGCGATGATCGGTATTCCTTATGTGATGCAGTCCTTCCAGTACCGGATGTATGAGATGGAAAAGGCTGCGAAGAACGGATTTGGCCGGATGCTGATAAGCCGGATGATCGTATTGTCGGCAGGAGATCTGGTGACTGTGCTGTTGTGTATGGTTGTGATCAGCAGTAAGAATTATGCATCGGCAGGTATGGTGCTTCTGTGGTATCTGGCACCGTTATTCCTGACAGGAAGTTTCTGCACAGGATGGATGCAGAAGATAGAAGCAAAACTTGACATGGAAGATCAGGCCTCCGGATGTATCCAGATCTGTGAAGGTGCCTGTGTGGCACTTTTGGTTTTGCAATATCTTTTATATATCAAACTTCCATCTGTATATGGAAATGCAGGCTGGTGGGTTATTATTCTGCTTATTGCAGCAGGAGCAACGCTGTATCAGGGAAAAAAGGTCATCAACATACAATGTTAGAGTATGTCTGAAAAATATTTTTATAGGAAATCTGATACAGATAAATAACTTGAAAAGATAACATATCTGAAAAAATAAAAAAGGAAAATAAATCATAGAGACATTTACGAAGAAAGAGGTAACATATGAAACTTGAAATATGTGATGTCAGCAAACAATATAAAGACAAATGTGCTGTCGATCATGCCAGCC
The DNA here is from genome assembly GCA_050873945.1 of Dorea sp. Lineage (GTDB taxonomy): Bacteria > Bacillota > Clostridia > Lachnospirales > Lachnospiraceae > Dorea_A. The sequence continues at coordinate 9,566 of JBNMJT010000060.1, read as the reverse complement.
TGACGCTGACACCGGGAGTCTGGGGACTTCTGGGAGCTAACGGTGCAGGGAAGACGACGCTTATGCGGATGATCGCCGGGATCATGAAGCCGACTGGCGGAGAGATCCGTTATGACGGGATTGAGATCGGCACACTGGGTGAAAAATACAGAGATATCTTCGGATATCTGCCGCAGGAGTTCGGCTTTTATCCGGGCTTTACGGTACAGGATTATCTGGAATATATGGCAGCATTAAAAGGAATCGGCAAAAGAGAGACAAAAGAAAAGATACGGGAACTTCTGGAACTTGTATCACTTGCCGATGTCAGAAAGAAAAAAATCAGTAAATTATCCGGCGGAATGAAACGCCGTGTGGGGATCGCACAGGCATTGCTGAATGAACCGAAAGTACTGATCTTAGATGAGCCGACCAGCGGACTGGATCCGGGAGAGAGAATGCGTTTCCGGAATCTGTTATCGGAATTCGGAAGGAACAGGATCGTACTGATCTCAACACATATCGTGTCAGATGTGGAATACATTGCCACCTGCAATGCAGTTATGAAAAATGGAAAGATTGCAGCAGTCGGAGAGACCGAAGAACTGGTAAAAGAAGTCGAGGGAAAAGTCTGGAATGCAGTTCTTGATATGGCAGATGCATTGACCTATGAGACAAAAGTTCCGGTCGTGAATATCTATAACCGTGAGGACGGAAAGACGGTGCTGCGTTATCTGGCAGAGCGGCCGGTTATTCCGGGATCAGAACCTGCAGATGCAAGAATGGAAGATCTGTATCTGTGGATGTTCCCGGAACAGGGAAGGGAGGAAGTGCGATGAGACTGTATGTATTAGAACTAAAACGTCTGTTGAAGACAAGAAATGTCGGTCTTTTGATCATTGCGGCACTGGTACTTTCGGCGGTGTTGTCTTACCTGCCGGTAACCTATATTCAGGCTTATAAGACAGACAAGTCCGGAAATATCCAGGCAGTCACCGGAATCGAAGCGATAAAGGCAAAAAAAGTAGATAAAAAAGCACTGCACGGTGAGATGACAGAAGCGAAGATCCGTGAGACGATCACAGACATAAAAGCAGTATTGAAAGAATACGGATCACTGGACAGGCAGAATATTCCACTGGAAGTATATGTAGAAAAAGTATATCCGCATCTGGATATCATTGGAGTACTGGAGCAGACGGTTGTTCCGAATGGAAAAAGCCTGTATACATTAGAGTATTCGGATATCAATGAGGATGATGCGGAGAATGTATATGCAGCTTACAAGAAAACGGTTCAGAATTTGAATAAGAATCCGGAAATTCAGAAAAAGATCAATCGGATGACGAGATCCATCCAGACGCCATTTGTATACTATCCAGAGATTTCGACGGATCAGCTGGATTATTATGAGATCTATCTGTTCCTGGTGATGATCTTCTTTATGGTGATCATCACACCGGTATTTGCGGCCGAGTATCAGACCGGGGCAGACCAGATCCTGCGCTGTACGAAACATGGAAGACTCCGCCTTGCGCTTACCAAGATTGCAGTGACATTTACGTTGGTTGTTGCAGTATTTGTAACAGGAACGGGAATCTTTTCTGTTATCATGCGTGTATTATACGGTGTAGAACCATTTAAGAATCCATTGCAGATGCTGGGATATCTGTACTATATTCCTGCATTTACGGTAGGAAAAATGTATAAGTTTATGGCTGTGGGGGCATTATTTTCGCTTATGGCTGTTGCAGCAAGTACATTGTTCTTTTCGGCAAAATGTAAGAATGTGCAGTCAGCATTGATCTCAGCATTTGCAACCGCATTTGTCCCGATGGTTATCTATACAATATCAAACGGACGGAATATTTTTGAGATTTTAAGGTGCATCTTCCCGACCAGTGGACTGGCATTTATGAACAGTCTGGAACAGGAATTACTTGCTAGAAATTTTGTAAAAATCGGCAGCGGATATTACTGGACACCGTATGTGATCATGATTGCGGCAGTAATCTGTATCCCGGTATTTTTGATCGTAACAGTAGTAAGTTATTGTAAAAAAGAAGGTTAAGAATCTGCAAAATAACATAAAAAATGAATGCTAAAAAGGAGAAAAAACAGCAGCAAAACTCGTATGATTCAAAAAAAGTAAATAAAAAAGTTGACAAAACACGGCGTGCATGATATGATACCAATCGTTACTTGTAACAAATTTGTAATATTTGTAATAATGTTGCAAAAAGTGAATATACTTTATTAAAAGAAATGTAAATCATTGCAACAAAATCAGGAGGGTATTTATATTATGTTAAAAGCGAAGAGACTGAAATCAATGTTCGTGCTGTATTCAGCATGCGCAGTAATGGCAACTGGTTTTACCAGTCAGGCAGCCTCTGAACAGCCGGAAGTAACAACAATCACAGAAACAAAAGGGGAAGATACGAATACACACACTGCTGTACAGGCGATATCACAGAATATCGTGGCATCTGCGCAGGAAATGACGGATGCAAGCCAGCAGGTAATTGCAGACAATATAGCAAAAAAAGAAGAGGAAGAACGCCTCGCAAGAGAAAAAGCAGAGCAGGAAGCCAGAGAGCAGGCAGAACGCGAAGCAAGAGAAGCCTATGTAAGAGCGAACCAGGAACTGATGGCATCCATCATCTACTGTGAAGCAGGAAACCAGCCGTATGAAGGACAGGTTGCCGTAGGCGCGGTGATCATGAACCGTGTCAAGAGCGGAAGCTATCCGAATTCGATCGAAGAAGTTATCTACCAGTCCGGACAGTTCGGACCGGCAGCAACCGGATGGCTGAACAGAGTCAGAAATTCCGGGGGATATACACAGACAGCACTTCAGGCTGCTATTGATGCACTGAATGGAGCGAATCCAATTGGAAGCTGCCTTTATTTTGACCAGGGCGGTTCCGGAATGAAGATCGGGGCACATTATTTCCACTAAGATTTGTAGAAATCATATAGAAAGAAATGCATATGGAATGGAGCCGGAGTTCTCTGGAAATTCGAAAGAAATCTTAAGAAAGCCGGAATTGACAATTGCATAACGAATGTATTACGATAAGGGGGCAAAAGTTTTAAACTTTTGTCCTTTTTGTTATCAGCTGCGGATCCGGCAGGTTTTACAGATAAGGACGAAAGTGAAATATATGGGGAGAAGAAAGATTGTATAAGATTTTAATCGTGGAAGATGATGAGACAATAGCAGGCGGTCTGAAAAGCCATCTGGAAAGATGGAATTATCAGGTGGAATGCATCACAGATTTTAAGAGTGTGATGGATGCATTTCTGGTGTTTGAACCGCAGCTGGTATTGCTGGATATTGTGCTTCCTTTTTTTAACGGTTTTCACTGGTGCCAGGAGATACGAAAGATATCGAAAGTGCCGATCATTTTCCTGTCATCGGCGAATGATAATATGAATATCGTGATGGCAATGAATATGGGCGGTGACGAATTTATCGAAAAACCACTCGATCTGAATGTGGTGACTGCAAAGGTGCAGGCGGTATTAAGAAGAACGTATGAGTTCCGCGGAACAGCAGATGTGATGGAATGGAACGGGGCAATCTTAAATCTGTCGGATGCGACTGTTCTGTATGAAGATCAGAAACTGGAACTGACGAAAAATGAATTTAAGATCTTACAGATCCTGTTAGAACAGGTCGGTCAGATCGTAAGCCGTGAAAGTATTATGATAAGACTATGGGACAGTGACGAATTTATTGACGATAATACACTGACGGTCAATGTGGCAAGACTGCGTAAAAAACTGGAAAAGACAGGTCTGAAAGATAAGATCATAACGAAAAAAGGAATAGGATATATGGTGGAGGCATGAAACTGTTAATAGCATTTTTTAAAGACAAGACGAGGGAGATCAGCCTTTATGCCGGAACGGTCGGAATATTTATCGTGGTGGCATTCCTTTATAATATCCGGATGGATGCACTGAAATACGCCCTGCTTCTGGTGGCATTGTGGCTGCTTCTTTACGTGATAACAGAATATCATCGTTTCAGAAAGAAGCATCTTCTGCTGGAACGTTTTAAAAAGAATCCGCAGGAATGCACAAGAGAACTTCCGGAATGCAGGAATCTTCTGGAACTGGATTATCAGGAATTGCTGGGGATCTTTGATGAGAAGATAACAGAACTGAAATCCGAAGAAAGAATCCGGGTACAGGATTTGAGTGATTATTATGGCATGTGGGTGCACCAGATCAAGACACCGATCGCTGCAATGCACATATTGCTGCAGTCCATGGAAGAAGAGAATCCGGGAACACCGGAATTAAAAGAGATGAAGATGGAACTTTTCAAGATGGAACAGTATGTGGAGATGGTGCTGACGTATCTGCGCATGGAAGATATGTCCAGAGACCTGCAGTTTGAAAAGGTGTCGTTGGATAAAGTCTTAAAACAATCCATCCGGAAATATTCCCAGATGTTTATCCTTCAGAAGATCCGTCTGGATTATCAGCCGGTGGAACGTAACGTTCTGACAGATGAAAAATGGCTGCAGTTCGTAACGGAACAGATTCTGTCTAATGCTTTGAAATATACAAAGAATGACGGCATGATCAGAATCTATATAGAAGAAAATCACGGAAAAGAATGCCTTGTGTTCGAGGACAATGGAATCGGTATCCATCCGGAGGATATTCCAAGGGTATTTGAAAAGGGATTTACCGGCTATAACGGAAGAGCAGATAAGAAGTCTACCGGAATCGGACTGTATCTCTGTAAGAAGATCATGGATAAGCTGGGACATAAGATCCGGATCGAATCGGAAGTGGAAAAGGGAACCCGTGTGTATCTGGAACTGACAAGAGAAGAGTGGGATCCGGAATAACAATCAGAAAAATACAACCTTACACGAATGTAAGATTAGACAGGGAAAATGTCACATGCTTCGATGGCAGTGAATTTTCCCTTTTCTTATAATAGATATCGTAAACGAGAGATCTAAACAAGAAAGGGAGAAAAGCTTATGTCATTATTGGAAGTAAAAAATGTACAGAAAATATATACGACCAGATTCGGAAGCAATCAGGTAGAAGCCTTAAGAGATGTGAATTTTACGGTAGAGCGTGGGGAATACGTTGCGATCATGGGAGAATCCGGATCGGGAAAGACGACGCTTCTGAATATTCTGGCGGCACTCGATAAACCGACGGAAGGCAAAGTATATCTGAAAGAACGAGACCTTGGAAAATTAAAAGAGAAAGAGATCGCAGCATTCAGACGGCAGAACCTGGGATTTGTCTTTCAGGATTTTAACCTGCTGGATACATTTTCGTTAAAGGATAATATATTCCTTCCGCTGGTATTGTCCGGAAAGAAATATCCGGAGATGGAAACACGGTTAAAACCAATCGCAGAAAAACTGGGAATTGAAAAACTGCTGGAGAAATATCCATACGAAGTGTCCGGTGGACAGAAACAAAGAGCGGCAATTGCAAGAGCACTGATCACAAAGCCACAGCTGATCCTTGCGGATGAACCTTCCGGTGCACTTGATTCGAAGGCGGCAGACAGTCTGATGAATCTTTTTACCACAATCAATCAGGATGGTCAGACGATCGTCATGGTAACGCACAGTGTGAAGGCGGCGAGCAGTGCGAAGCGGGTACTTTTTATCAAGGATGGAAAAGTATTTCATCAGCTGTACCGCGGTAATCTTAAGAATGAGGAAATGTATGAAAGAATTTCAGATACACTGAAGATCCTTACCACAGGAGGTGAGGGTGATGAATAATTTCATCTACGAAAAGCTCGCTGTGACGAATCTTAAGAATAACCGTAAGACATATGTGCCATATATCTTTACCGGTATTCTGACAGTCATGATGTTCTATATCATTGATGCCTTAAGCCGGGGAAAAGGTGTTACGCAGAATACATTAAAGATCTGCCTGCAGTATGCAACGGGTGTGATTGTTGTATTTGCCGTGATCTTTCTATTCTATACGAACAGTTTCCTGATCAAACGGCGGAAGAAGGAGATTGGTGTATATAATATCCTGGGAATGGGAAAGCGTCATATTGCGAGAATGATGGCAGTTGAGACGATTCTGACTGCAGGAATCAGTATCCTTGGCGGACTGGTGTCTGGACTGGTGTTTGGGAAGCTGATGTATCTGCTGCTTCTTAAGATTTTGCATAACAGTGTGGATATGCAGTTTTCGGTAAATGGAACAGCGATCCTACAGACGGTTATTTTATTTGCCGGAATTTATCTTCTGACTTATTTATATAACATTTTACAGATACAACTGGTGAATCCGGTAGAACTTCTGCACGGAGGTAATCAGGGAGAGAAAGAGCCGAAGAGCAGATGGCTTCTTGTGATCATCGGTGTGGCAGCACTTGGAAATGGTTACTGGATCGCACTTACGACAGAGGCGCCGTTAGAGGCACTTCTGAAGTTCTTTGTTGCAGTGGTGTGCGTGATCATAGGAACGTATGCACTTTTTATTGCTGGAAGTATTGTAATATTGAAAATGCTCCGGAAAAATAAATCTTATTATTATAATCCAAAGCATTTTACCAGTGTATCAGGCATGATCTACCGTATGAAACAGAATGGGGCAGGACTTGCGAACATCTGTGTACTGAGTACGATGGTTCTGGTTATGGTATCCACAACGGTATCTTTATATGCCGGAATGGAGGATATCCTGGACTCGCGTTTTCCAAGAGAAGTTTCGATTGTATGCAATGGAGCAGACACAAACACGAAAGAGACACTTGACAGACTGATAAAAGAACAATGTGAGAAAGCAGGGGTAAAAGTAACAGACAGGGTCCGGTACAGATATGGAAATATGACTGCAGTTATGAAAGAAGGAAAGCTGGAGGAAATAGGGCAATATTCCCCGGACAAAGACTTCTATTACGTAGAAATGATTCCATTGGAGGAGTATAACCGGATAGAAAAGCAGAACGTTTCGTTAAAGGAACAGGAGATACTGACTTACACGACCAATGGCAAATGTGGGGAAAAACAGATAAACATTGCAGGTAAGACCTATCAGGTGAAAAAAGAACTGTCGGAAATGACAAGTCAGCCGAAGAAGACAGCCGAAATGTATAAAACATTATATATCGTTTTTGCGAATGCGGATCAGGTTGAAAACATACAGCCGTTTTCCTATGCGGATAAGTTCAATCTGAAAGGAGAAAATGGACAACAAAGGAAAGCACTGGAGGAGATGCAGAAGGAATTCTATGAAAAGATTCCGGACGGAAGCATGGAAAGCCGTATGTTAAGCCGTGCGTCGTTCTATGAATTATACGGCGGTCTGTTCTTTATCGGAATCTATCTGGGAAGTATGTTTATCATGGCAACCGTTCTGATCATCTATTACAAACAGATATCGGAAGGATATGATGACAGGGAACGTTACCAGATCATGCAGAAGGTCGGTATGAGTAAAAAAGAAGTGAAGCGTTCCATTCAAAGCCAGGTGCTGAGCGTATTCTTCCTGCCGCTGGTTGTAGCAGTAATCCATGTTGCGGTGTCCTTTAAGGTAATGACTAAAATTCTGGGTGTTCTAAATCTTACGAATGTACCATTGTTTGCAATATGTACAGTGATCACGATAGCAGTGTTTGCGGTATTCTATATCATTGTCTACAGCATAACGGCAAAAGAATATTACCGTATTGTAAATTAAGGGTTTGCCATTGACTTTGTATCCTTCAGGTTGTATTGTTGTTTTAGAATGTTTTACGAATCAAGGAGGAACAAAAAATGACAAGAGAAGGCGAAAGAGAACTGGTAAAAGTGGAACATGTAAATGGCGGAGACGGTTATATCGTAAGAGAAGCAATGGTAACTTCGGAAGAAGTAGGGGAAGCCTGTAAGATGTATGCCAAAATCCATCTGGATCCGGGATGTGAGGTAGGATATCATTATCATCATGGTGAGACAGAGTCTTACTTTATTCTGACCGGACACGGAACCTATGATGACAATGGCGAGAAACAGCCGGCGAATCCTGGAGATCTATTCCTGTGCAAAGATGGAGATGCACACGGAATCAAGAATACCGGTGATGAAGAACTGACATTTATGGCTCTGATCTTAAAGAAATAATGTCAGAAAAATAATATCAAAAAATGGTGAAAAAAAGAATCTGAATAATCAGAAAAGATAAAAGAATACCTGCCTGCGGATGCTGTCATTAAAACATGACATTTGACCGCGGACAGGTATTTTGGTTGTATGAAAGTCTGTGAAACACGGTTGGCAGAGGCAGATTCGGAACATGTCTGGTATATATGCCCGGTGTTTATAATGAGCGGAATACATCCAGCAGCCGGTCATTATCCTCCGGATTCATAATGCAGAACCGTACATATTCTCCGTTCAGACTTTCGAAAGAAGAACAGTCCCGGATCATAAGGTTCTGATGAATCGCCTTTTCGAAGACGTCAAAAGAGGTAAGACCTTCTTTTAAGATTCTTACAAGGACGAAGTTGGCATAAGCCGGATAGATCTTTACGGTATCCAGTCTGGAAAGTTCCTGACACATTCTGGTACGCTCGGAATCAATGAGAGCCCAGGTCTTTTTGATATAATCCGTATCTTTTAACATCCGTTCACCTGCATAAGCACCAATGCTGTTCAGACTCCATGGATTCTGATGGGTGAGCAGTGTCTGAAGGAATTCCTGGTTGCTTGTGAGTCCATAGCCGAAGCGAAGTCCAGGTGCGGCGAAAAATTTGGATACACCGCGGATGACCATAAAGTTATCGAATTCCGTTACCAGTGGAACAGCAGAAAGGGCAGCACCTTCCGGAGCAAACTCAATATAGGTCTCGTCAATCATGACAAAGATATCAAGCGACCGGCATACAGTTAGCAGTTCTTTCATATCAGTGGTACAGATGGCAGAAGAAGTCGGATTGTTGGGATTGCAGATAATCAAAAGATCAATATCACTTTTAAGGGTATCTGTGAGATCAGAGATATCCAGCTTAAAATCCTGCTCTTCTTTCAGGTTATAATATTCCAGTGTACCGCCGACCAGATTCAGTTCCCTTGCGTATTCGGAATAGGTCGGCCCGAGAAGCAGTGCTTTTTTTGGTGCACGCTGACTGATCAGAAGGGAGATGAGTTCTGTGGAACCATTCCCGACAACAATATGTTCCGGCGCAGTATCTGTGTATGCAGAGATTGCTTTTTTCAGATCGGTATAATCTCTGTCCGGATAACTGCTGATGATATCCAGATGGTCTGCAAGGTCTTTTTTAACCTGTACGGATAATCCAAGAGGATTTACATTGGCTCCGAATAAAACAATATTTTCCTTATTAAGATGATAATAATCCGCGATCTTTTCCAGATCGCTTCCGTGAAATTCTGGCTTTTTTTTCATAATTTTCCATCCTATCGACACAATTTTGATATTTTCTCTTTCCGGCATTGCCATTCATTGACAAACAATGCTATAATTTATTATAGTATGTTTTAAGAAAAAAGCAACGAAAGAAGCAGGTGTAGGACTTGAAAAATAAAATCCAAAAATTTTCAAAAGGCGACTTTCAGTTGATACGACCT
>JBNMJT010000059.1:0-13868 GCA_050873945.1 Dorea sp. | reverse complement strand
CCTGTATCTTTCCATATCTCCGGTCCGGTTGTCTGATAATGTGCTTCCGGATTGGACGGGTTGCCGCCCTGTCCGGTTATAATCGCATTATCTGTCTGTTCACGGATCTCTGCTGCCTTTTCACCAGCTCCGCCCATGTTCTTATCTCCAGGTGTCAGAACAACTTTTGCTCCATAGGCTTCCAGGATCCGGATCCTTTCTTTACTCATGGAGTCCGGCATGACGATGATCGCCTGATATCCTTTCGCTGCTGCAATTGCTGCAATTCCGATGCCTGTATTACCGCTTGTGGCTTCGATGATCGTTCCGCCCGGTTTTAATCTTCCGTCCCGTTCGGCCTGTTCGATCATGTTCTTTGCAATTCTGTCTTTCACACTGCCTGTCGGATTGAATACTTCCAGCTTTGCAAGGATCTTTCCTTCAAATCCTGCTTCTTTTTCAAATTTGTGTAATCTGAGAAGTGGTGTATTTCCGATTAGTTCTGTAATGTTATCTGCTATATTTGCCATGCCATTCTCCTTTCTTATTGCTTCTGTTCTATTTTGTTAAGTAAAATTTTCTAAGCAAATTTCTCTGCCCTGTTGTTTGGTTCATCCCAGTAGCTTTCATCCGGTCCCAGACCTACGATCTGGTATGGATTGTCTTCTTTGGTTCCGAGAAGTTCTTCCTGTTTGATCTTTTTGAAATCTGCAAGTATTTTATACTCCGGGATGCTGTATAACTCCTTTGCGTAATTCCAGAGGTTGTCATAATCTCTCAATGCATTTCTGTTCAGTCTCTGTTTGAAATAGTAGACTGCGTCAAACCGGATTAAAATTTCATATAGTCTTTTATCTTCTTCCGTGATCTCATTTCCTTCCAGATACCGGTTATCATTTAATAACTTTTCCAGATTGTCCAGGATCTGAAATGTACGATCATATGCTTTTTCATAAGCCTCCTGAGTGACTGCCTCACCCGCTGCCTTTATTTCTTTTTGTAATTCATCAATTAGTTTCACTGCCATTTCCGAACTCCTTTCAACATGTCCGCTTATCTTCTTCTGTATCTTCCGGATATTTTGGTATAACAAAAGCGGATACATTCTGCTATCGTGTACCCGCTTCTTTTTCTCTCTATCTTATCTCAGGTAACATGATATGCATGACTAACAAACTGTATCCATCATCGACATCATACAGCAACAACACATCATGTTCTTTTTGCTTGTTTCTACATATCTTCTTACCATCGCTTTGTTCTCCTTTTTTGTATTTTAGTTTTCCTATCTGTTTGATATGTTTTGTATTATATTCATATATTTCCTATTTGTCAACTATGTTTTATAGATTTTATTTGTTTTTATTTTTGTACAATTTTAACGTAGTGAATTATTTTTCCTTTTCCAGGTTTTGATAAGGGAGTTCTATTCCTTACTGCCACTAATTCTTACTGCTGTTTTAACAGCTTATTCTCTGGATCTTTACTTAGATATTCTCTATCTGCAGGTATCTCCCAACCGGATGAATCCGGTCCCTTTGCAACCAGACTGTGCACATTTCCCCAAAGAGGTTTTAAATGTGGCGATGTCTGATAATGCTTTTTATAGATATCGAAATAAGTATATTCCTTTACTTCCGGTATCTGATAAATATCTCTGGCATATGGCCATAAGTTTTTAAATTCCGTGAGCCGGTTCCTGTTCGCCCGGAATACCTGATGATAGGCAAAATCGAATCTTGCAAGCGTCGGATATAAATGAATATCTGCCAGAGTTATATAATCTCCAAACAGGAAACGTCTGTCTTCCAGTCTCTTATCCAGTTCATCCATTACAGAAAAGAACTTATCATATGCTTCTTCATATGCTTTCTGTGATCTTGCAAATCCCATGCCATAGACACCTTCTGTAACATTTTCTACAATATACAGGCAGAAATCATCAATTTCTTTTTCTCTTCCTGGCAGATATAATTGCGGCGCATCTTTTTTCTGAAAACTTTTAAAATCCTCCGTCAGAATCTTAGGGAGCCGCTTATAATCGTTATTCACACCCTTTCCGGTAACCGTATCGGCAAGCGTCGGTACCGTTGGTCTTCCCTGATAATCACCACCTGGAACTGAACGGTCATATATTTCTTTTAAGAAATGGACCTGCAGCACCGGATCTTTCTCCTGTGGATCTTCGGAAAATACCCAGCCTTTCGGATCTCGGTAGATTCCGGTCGTCCCAAGACTGATTGCCTGATCCAGTCCGAGAAGCTTCCATGTCAGCACACTTTTATGCGCATGCGGGCATGCCGGCATCCACAACAGCCGGTATCTTCCCGCTTCCAGCGGCCATTCTCCATCTTCTGTTCCGATTCTTCCATTAAAAATATTCTTCTGCTCTCCGATCTCACCATTTTCCTGAATCTGATGCCGGAATGTATGTTCAAATATTTCGATTCCCATTATTTTTTCCTTTCATTATTTTTCATAGTTTTCCTAGCTGTTTTATATGTTTATTGTCTCGTATTATATTCATACTTAACAGATTTGTCAACTATGTTATTTAAAAAAGTATTTTATCCTTTTTATCATTGTGTATTTTTCTGATGCGCTATATAATTTCTTTATATAATCTGACAAAATACAGGAGGCAGTTATGAAAACTTATCACACTATCGTATTTCAAGAAACAGAAGGCGGCGGCAATCCATGCCCGGTTACACTGAATGCGGATGCCCTCACCACAGAAGAAATGCAGGCAATGACCCGAAAGTTCGGTTTTGAATCTGTATATCTCATGAAACCAACCAGATCTGACTGTGACATCAAAGCCAGATACTTCGTTCCATTACATGAGATGGAAATGTGCATCCATGCAACCATCGGAAGTGCAACTGTCTTAGTCCGTGAAAATATTTTCCAGAAATCTCCTATTATATACGAAACTGTATATGGACCAATCCAGGTCGACTGGATCCGTGAAGATGAACGGATCAAAGTAAGTGTCAATCAGTTTCTTCCAAAATATGCCGAGCATAATCCACAGACCGAAGAAATCTGTGCAGCACTTCGTATTTCCGCAAAAGACCTTCTCGACTATCCGGTCCAATCCGTTGCTACTTCCCGTATGAAGCTGATCATTCCACTAAAAAGCCGGGAAATTCTTGACCATCTTGATCCGGATTTTGAAAAACTCTGGGATTTGTGTGATACATATGAGACTACCGGTTTCTATCCGTTCGCACCGGAAACGGCTTCTGACGGCACAATACACTTCTGCGCAAGGCAATTTCCAAAAAGAGCCGGGTATCCGGAAGATCCTGCAACTGGTGTTGCTGCTTCTGCCCTTGGAGCTTACCTTGCCAAATACGAGTTTCTTCCATTGAAAGATGGTTGGAATACTTATCAGATCAGGCAGGGATTTGCCATGCACCGCCCAAGTGTGATCGAATCAGAGATTTATATAGAAAATGGCAGCATTACTGCTACACGTGTATGCGGTGATGCCTTCATTACGGACACTTCTGTCTGATACACTTTTATCCGGTACTTGTGCCAGGACATGTCCGTTACATATAATACACATTTTGAAAGAGAGGTTTTATCCATGAAATTCTTAATCCTGTTTCTGGTCGCACTCGTTATCAGTTCGATCGGATTCAAAAAATTCGTCTGGTTCATTTCACTGGGCTACGGATTCTCCATTGCCGGAATCGGCGTGGCATTTTTCGTTTTGTTCCGCGAAAGCCTGACACCTGTTACTGTAATTCTTTCACTGCTTCTGATCGTCTACGGATGCAGACTTGGGGGATATCTGCTGATCCGTGAACGACGCAGTGCTTCTTACCAGAATACGATGAAACACGAGATCAAAGACGGCTCCGATATGAATCTGATTCTTAAGATCCTTGTCTGGGCTGTCTGCGCACTCTTATATGTATGCGAAGCTTCACCGGTATTCTTCCGTCTGGAAAATGCAGCAGGTACAGATATCATGGCCATTATCGGTACCGTCATCATGGCACTTGGAATCATTCTGGAATCTACTTCCGATCTTACCAAGAACCGCTTCAAGAAAGAACATCCAAAGCGTTTCTGCGACGTCGGACTGTTCCGTATCGTACGCTGTCCGAACTATCTCGGAGAAGTACTGATCTGGACGGGTGTATTTCTTTCCGGTGTAACAGTTCTTCATGGTACACTCCAGTGGGTTGCTGCTGTATCTGGCTGGGTATGTATCGTCTATATTATGTTCGGCGGCGCCAGACGTCTGGAACTCAGACAAAATAAGAATTACGGCAGCGATCCAGAATACCAGAAGTATGTGAAGACGACACCGATTCTTCTTCCGTTCATTCCGCTTTACAGTGTTGCAAAATATAAATGGCTGGTGGGATAAATCATGCAGGAGAAAAATGTAAAACCAAATATAAAGACAACTAAGAAATCAAACAAGAAAAAATATGAAGACTTTCCACTATCACTTGCCTTGTTCGATGCATTACCAGTTCTCTTTTTCAGCGCCGCCGTTGTGCTGATCGGACTGAATTATAAGAACCCATTTTTTATCACAGGTTCGATTCTCTGTACACTTGCAGGTGTTGGAAAAGTTCTATGGAAAATCATTATTGCAGCTACAAAACGTGATATTGCCTGGATGAACCGGCAGCTCCGGATTCTGATGCCGGCCGGCTTCTTTCTTATAATTATCGGCATTGTTACCGGACCGGCAAATATACACACACTAAAGGGAGAGATTTTCTCTCTCCCTTCCGGTATCTTCTTTGGAATTGCGTTGCTTGGAATGGTGCTGATGAGTATCTTTGCGGTCAGATTAGACGGAACGAAACTTCGCTCTAACTGGATAGAACAGATTACAAATGCAGTGGCACAGGGATGTTTTCTGCTTGGTGTTATCTGCCTGTTGTAGTCTTTCCGATTCTTATGATGCATGCACTTCTGTAATCCTTCCATCTTCTATATAGATGGTTCTTTCCGAGTATTCTGCCACGCTTCTGTCATGTGTAACCATGATGATCGTCTTGTGCATCTCGGAATGAATCTTGCTGAATACATCCATTACAATCTCTGTCGACCGGGAATCGAGATTTCCGGTCGGCTCATCTGCAAAGATCACATCCGGCTGATTCACCAGGGCTCTGCAGATGGCTGCTCTCTGTTTCTCTCCTCCGGATAATTCATACGGATATTTTCCCAGAAGATTTTCAATCTTAAGAGACACTGCAAGCTTTTTTGCTTCTTCTTTACATGCTTGATCCTCTTTATGATCCAGTATCATCGGAAGCATGATATTCTCAAGCACGGACAAAGAATCCATCAGATAATAATCCTGATATACGAACCCCATATCCTGACGCCTGATTCTTGCAAGCCGGTCTCCTCTGAGTTCTTCGCTGTCGATTCCTTTGAAATATAATTTTCCCGATGTCGGCCGATCGATCAGTCCAAGTAATTTTAACAGTGTCGTCTTACCGGAACCCGATTTTCCCATAATGGAGATAAATTCCTGTTCTTGGATCTGCAGGCTTACATCTTTTAATACTTCAATCTCTGTCTGCTCCTGATTCGAAATCACGTATTTCCGTGACATATTCTCCGTTCTTAATAATATATTATCCTTCATCTCTCATCCCTGCCTTTCTTGAAAATACCTGATATATGATTACCACATACAACATTCTTAAGAAAAGTACTCCCGCTGTTAACAGCACTTCCAGTTGTATACACATTTCCGCTATTGTCTCCGGGAACATCCTTGCTTTTAAAACTGCCCTGAGAAATAGTCCCAGTGCCGCAACCAGCATACATGCCGGAAGATAAAAGTAGAAACTGATCTCTTTCCAATAAACCTTTCTTCTTTCTTTTCCATTCATCCCCAGATTTTTAAGAAATTTTTCTCTTAAAGTAATTTCCCTTAATTCCATCCGGCACATCGTATAGAAAACAATCACATCTATGATTATCATCATAAGCATCAGGTAACTGTTGATCAGGATTTTTACTGCTCTTTCTGAGGTCATATCTGCTTTCGCAGTCTCTGAATCATAATGAAATCTTACGGTAGAATCATAGTTACCTATGTATTTGTGCGCTTCTTCTTTCTTTTCCAGTGACTGATCTATTTTCCTCAGTACCCTGTTTCTGTTACTTATTCCTGACTTTACGGATATCAGTACCAGTTTTTCCGGTCCCTGGATGATCGTTGATTCTCCGTAATAGCTCTTTGCATCTTCGGTCGGAATTCCCCAGATGGCATCTATTCTTTTCCATTCTGTTCTGGCCTTTTCAAAATATGTATCTGAAAATACAACAATATTTTCACTTTTTTCTGTACTGTAGCATCCGGTCAGACTTCCAATCTCTTCCCCACTCACTATTCTTTCTATATATGTATTTTTCCTATTTCCCCAATCATACCCCGTGGCTGGAACACCAATATGCAGATTCGGTCTTGATTTTCCGTAGAACCAGTCGATCGGCTGTGCCTTTACCGAACGATCCTGCTGGTGTACCAGGTACACCTTTTTCCCTGCAGTATCCAGATTTAGTTGCTTTGCCTTATAATTTTTATTAATTGCCTTTTTCAATCTGTGATACGTCGTCTCCGAGATCCCAATCTCCTGCCCCTGGAGCCGCCACTCTGATCCTCTTTCGAGACGTTCCGTTTTATCTGCCGTTGCCACACGTACCATCGGATACTCCGTGATACTGATATCTGACTGATATATTTCCTCCAGATTACGTAAAAGTTTTTCATCCTTATCATCAGCAATACACATAAAGTCATATGGATATAATGACGACACCGGCTCTGCTGTTGCCACACTGATCACCTGGAATCCAAAGTAAAAGCAGACCAGAAAACTAAGTACAAAGAATAATACTCCATATCTTGCAGCTGTTTTTGACCGGTAATATAGTTTATTGCGTTGTAATAAATGACGGTAATATTTTCTTTCCTGTCTGTTCCGTATATTATTTAATATCAGTGCCATACTGCTTCGGACAATCAGATATGTTCCTGCAAAGAACAGCGCAAGCAGATATATACTTTCATGATTATAGATTTTCCGGTATCGCATCACTGCATAACTACAACAAAGTATCCCAGCCGCCAGCTTTCCGAACGGAAATTTTCCTGTCAGTTTTTCTTTTCTGACGCTTTCCTGTGTACTTGTTATAATCCGGAAATCCGCTTCCAGCTCTTTCATCAACAGGAAGCTTAATCCATAAATTCCCAGAGATACCAGACAGACAACCGGATAGGTCAACTTCGAATAGCCGCCCAGCTCTCCTTCCACATCTGCCATGTATGCAATCAGCTTCCGAAATATCAGAAACAGACCTTTTCCAACAAAGAAGCCCATGATGCCTGCCATCACATAGCAGACACCGGCTTCTGTCACAATCATCTTCTTCATATCTGCGGATGATATTCCCATTCTCTTTAGCAGCATATACTGTGGAATCCGTTTTCCAAGATAGGAAACCATTACTGTGATGATCAAAACAATGCTACAGAATAATAACAACATTCCCGCATAGACAAATTGTCGGCTGATTCCATCTTCCTGCAGAAACATAATCTCACTGGAATGCTTTGCAGAAAGAATCTGATAACACATACTTCCGGAATATGCGATCGCAACGATCAGCATTTCGCAGATGATTAACAGAATCGTTTCTTTTCTGTTATACCGCATATTTTTCCAGATGATCCTCCGAAATAAATTATTTTGTTTCTTTTCTGTCTGTGAGGCTTTTGTTCTCTGCATATTCCGCTCCTCCCTTGTCGTTTTCTTAATGGGATTGTAAGCCTTCAAGTGACTTGAAGGTCAAGAGAATATGCGGAAATTTCACTTCTTCTGAACGCATGACGACAGAAAAGGTGAAGAATTTTCTCCATCCTTCACCTTTTCTGCATTAATTTATCTTTTTCGTTCATGCTGCAACTCTTCTTTTAATCTTTTTATTTCTTCACTTTGTTGAAGCAACAGTTCATGTTGCTGATTCAACTGTTCGCTCTGCTGATTCAACTGTTTACTCTGCTGATTCAACTGCTCACTCTGTTGATTCAACTGTTCACTCTGCTGATTCAGCTGTTCACTCTGCTGATTCAACTGCTCACTCTGTTGATTTATCTGTTCATTTTTCTGGCTAAGCTCCACTTTATTTTCTTCCAGTTTTTTCTGCATATCATCAACCATCAACTTGACCGTATTTCGATCCAGTTCCAGTAATTCTTTTGAAAACATCTGCATCACCTCTTCGATATTCCGGCAGATATCATAGACTTGTTCATATATCTCTTTAAAATCAGGATATTTCTTTATAATTTCTACAATTGTATCCGGATCATCCATTGCAAAAAATGTAAGCCATGCTTCCAGCCGATTCTCTATTTTTATACTTCCATCTTCATTTTGCTGAATCCTTTTAAAGATGTCAAGTGGTATGAATAAATATTCCTGTAATAAATTTATATTTATTCCCGAGTCAGATTTTTGTACAAATCGATGTATATAACATTCAGGGAATTCTTTGAATTCTACAGGACTTTTCTCAAACAACACAATTGTATATACTCTTTTGATATCGCGATAAGAAAAATTTTTTCCTTTTATTCCTCTTACTCTTTTATATTGCCTTAATAATAAATCTGCAGAATAACATGCGCTTCTTTCTCCCGGAAAATAATATCCGATTTTCTGTATTTCAAGGTTTGCAATACTTCCATCCTCTAACTGTACCACCATATCCGTCACCAACAACGATGATTCATCGGCAAGCCGTGTTCCATCATTCGGCAAAATATCCACAATTTTTACTTTCTGATTCAGAAGCAATGAAAGCAATTCATTTACTCTTTCCGGTGTACTTTCCGGATTCAGAATTTCTTTTATCATAAAATCATACATGATTTTAACCCCTTTAACTCCTGTACAAAAATCCAGAAACTCCTTTCGGTCATTTGACTTCCATCCATAAAAGATGTCTTTTAATTTTCTTTTGCTCTCAATCTCTTTCAACACCTCCTCCCGTGTTCGGATCATAGGGAAATACTGTTGAAGCTTGTTTGTCATAGGCATGTCCTCCTAAAAATATTAATTTTTTTGCTCCGTCAAGTTGTGAATTCTGTTTCAGACATTTTAAGGTGTGAAACGATTGAAACTTGATGCCTTTCGGCGTAGAAATACTCAAGAGCATATAGAACTTACTCTTTAAAGTGAACTTAGAATATCATATCAAAAATATAGTTTCAAGATTAAATTTTATAAATTTTTGAATCTATTTTTTACCAATGCAAAGGATTGCTACTATCAACTTCTCCTGCATACTTTGGTATACAAAACAGTACTATATTTCCAAAACATTTTCACATATTATGAAAATATCTATTTGGAAATACAGTACTGTCTTATTACATAAAATGTCTCTCCGTCTTCTCCAATATCTCCAACGCTGTCTTCGTCTTTCCAAGACCTCCGAATGTACAGCGAAGTTCCAGTGGCAGAGACTTTCCAATTTCATAGATTGCCTGTATCGTCTCATCCAGTGGAATCACTTTATCATATCCGGCAAGAATCATATTGGCACTGGAAATTGCGTTGCTTCCACCCATGATATTCTTGCCAAGACACGGTACTTCCACCCTGTTTCCAACCGGATCGCAGGCAAGTCCCGTAATGTTCTGAAGCGCAACTGATGCCGCATCCATACACTGTGAGATATTTCCGCCCATCATCTGGACCAGCCCTGCTGCCGCCATGCCGGAACCGGCACCACATTCTACCTGACAGCCGCCCACTTCTGCGGAAAATGTCGCTTCTTCCGCAAAGAAGATACCAACCAGACCGGCAACAAGCAGTCCTTTTATCATCTCTTCTCTTGAAAGATTCATCGCTCTTCCAAGTCCGATGATCGTTCCCGGAAGGCATCCACACGAACCACAGGTCGGAGCTGCTACAATAAGTCCCATTGAACTTTTTGTCTCCATAACGGCTGTGATCGATTTGATCACTGTATTCAACGGCTCACATGGAATCAGCTTTCTTCCCTGTTCTGCCTCTTCGATTTTCTGTGACTGTGCTCCCAGAATCCGGTCCTTATATTTCGTGCCTGCAAGACCTCCGTCCACGGCATCTTCCATGATCTTCAGGATCTGCCCCATCTGTTCAAATACTTCTTCTATTGATTTCCCGCCACGGCAGCTTTCATAATAAGCTGCATATTCCCACGGCTCCATTGTCTTCTCTTTCGCATAATTCAAAAGCTGTTCTGCCGAAGAATACGGTACTTCACAATGATTACTTGAGTGTGTCGGAAGCACCGGTTCCAGATAGATCACGTCCAGCACACCATCCATCTCTTCTATCTGCTTTCTGATATCTTTACCGACAGGTTCCGCATATTTCAAATTCAGAAGTTCTCCTGTTGTTTCCTGTTCTTCTCGAATCTTCTCACACGGCAGTGAAAATTCGCTTTCTCCTGTCAGTTCTGTAATCTTCTTCTCATAAGCTCCGACCGGACATTCTTCTGTATCCAGCATTACCAGAAGTTCGAAAAAATCTCCACAGATATTAACTTTGAACGCTTCCAGTCTCTGCATCTCGACCATACCGCCGCCGACCGCAATTCCTTCCCAGTGTCTGATACATCCTGTATCATCCGTTACTTCCATACGGTAATTTCCCGGATGTACTGCTCCGTAATCCAGAATTCTGTACTCAATCTCGATTCCTGCTTCTTTTGCCAGTCTTTCATACTGATCCACGTGTGGATCTGAAAGTGGAAGATTCATCAGGCCACAGGCAAATCCCATATCGGTTCCATGTCCCGTGTGTGAAGCTGCCAGTGAACCATTGACATCGAAGTCAGCAACTGCCTTTGTTATCCTTCCCTTCATGGACTGTCTCACCAGACCGGCGATTCTCGCAGCTCCTGCAACGTGAGAGCTTGACGGTCCCCGCATAACCGGACCAATGACATCGTTAAATATACTGCTTGGTAACTTTTGCATAATCGTATTCCTTCCTGATCGATTGTCTATTTTTTATCTATCTTTATTTTGCGATAACATTCGAAACCTGTCAAGAAGATATAAGAAGACCCCGGAACAGACAATCACTCTGCCTGTTCCGGGGTTTTCTTTGAGAGAAGATGACTCTCATATATATCAGATGGATGCATCCATTTGATATTATAGTATGTAATTTTTATGCTGCCTGTGCCATAGATTCTCTCACCATTTCCACAAAATATGCATGTACCCTTGTGTCATCATTCAGCTCCGGATGGAATGCCGTCGCCAGTTGATTTCCCTGTCTGGCCGCTGCCACCTTTCCATCTACGATGGCCAGAGTCTCTGCGTCACCATAGACACCTGCAATATATGGTGCACGAATAAATGTCATCGGAATCTTTCCAATCCCTTTCATCTCTTCTTCTGTATAAAAACTGCCAAGCTGCCTGCCATAAGCATTTCTTTTCGCCAGGATATCCATCGTTCCAAAGCATGGAACTCCATCTTCAACCTGGTCAGCCAGTAAGATCAGACCGGCACATGTGCCATATACCGGAAGTCCTTCTTCTATCCTTTGTTTCAGCGTATCGAAAATATCCAGTTCGATCAGAAGCTTTCTCATAACGGTGCTTTCCCCACCCGGAAGGATCAGTCCGTCAAACGGACGGTTCAGATCTTCTTTCTTGCGGATTTCAAAATGTTCCACGCCCAGGCGGTCCAGCATCTGTCCGTGTTCCAGGAAAGCTCCCTGCATTGCCAAGATTGCAATCGTCATCTTATTTTCCTCTTTCTGCCATTAATAATTCAATTTCCTGCTCGTTGATTCCTACCATTGCTTCTCCAAGATCTGTCGAAAGTTCTGCAATCAGTTTTGCATCTGTGTAGTTTGTAACAGCCTTAACGATAGACGCCGCACGTTTTGCAGGATTTCCAGACTTGAAAATTCCGGATCCGACAAATACACCTTCTGCTCCGAGCTGTATCATCAGTGCCGCATCCGCCGGTGTTGCCACACCGCCTGCTGCAAAGTTAACTACCGGAAGCTTACCATTTTCATGAACATATTCTACAAGATCAACCGGAACCTGTAACTGTCTTGCTGCCTCGAATAATTCATCGGCTCTTAAATTCTGGATACGGCGGATCTCAGCATTCATTGCTCTCATGTGGCGGACAGCCTGTACAACATCTCCTGTTCCCGGCTCTCCTTTGGTACGGATCATAGATGCTCCTTCTGCAATACGGCAGAGCGCCTCGCCAAGATCTCTTGCACCGCATACGAATGGTACTTTGAATTCTTTTTTATTAATGTGGTAAATGTCATCTGCCGGTGAAAGTACTTCACTTTCATCGATATAATCAATCTCGATGGCTTCCAGAATCTGTGCCTCTACGAAATGTCCGATTCTGCATTTTGCCATAACCGGAATCGATACCGCTTCCTGAATTCCACGGATCATCTTCGGATCACTCATACGGGATACCCCGCCTGCCGCACGGATATCTGCCGGAATTCTTTCCAGTGCCATAACTGCACATGCCCCTGCTGCTTCTGCTATCTTTGCCTGTTTCGGAGTTTTAACATCCATGATCACTCCACCTTTTAACATCTGTGCCAGCTGCTTATTTAACTCATATCTGTTCTCTTTCATAATTCATGTACCTTTCCTATCTGTTTTATCTGTAATTTCTATGGGTCTTATCATACTCTCATCTGGTATTTTTAAAACAGCCAGTTTTTATATTTTTAGCCATGTCACTTTTTAATTGGTATTTATCTTCATATTACTCAAAAATATAGCAGGTATAAATCCTTATATAGATTTTATGCCTGCTATGTTTCAATCTACACTTCCAGCCTTTCACACTTCTCTTCATGATCTTTCACAAGATCCGCAAGTGTCACACTGTCTACATACTCGTCGATCACCTTCTGAAGCCCTTCCCAGAATCCGAGCGTCGAACACTGATCCTGTCTTTCACAACGGTTCGGAATATCATCCAGACACGCGATCGGTGCAAGAATTCCTTCTGTAGTCCGGATAATATCTCCGGCTGTATATTCTTCCGGCTCTTTTGACAACATATATCCTCCGTTATTCCCCCTATAACTTCTTACATATCCGGCTTTTGTCAGCATCGGCATAATCTGTTCCATGTATTTTAACGTGATTCCCTGTCTTGCTGATATATCTTTCAGACGAATATATTCCCCATTTGCATTCTCTGCCAGATCAATCATAATTCTTAAGGCATATCTGCCCTTTGTTGATATCTTCATAGTACTTCACCTTTCATCCGGGCATCTTTTCCCGTTTCATCTCCTACTTAGTTACTATGATATCATATTTTCGAATAAATGCAAAGCTTCTGAATCTGCAAGAATCTTTTTAATCCTGGAATGTTTTCAACGCATCTATTGTTCTCTGGATCAGATCTTCTAATGTCCATCCAAGCATATCCGCCCCACGTTCAATCACTCCTCTTGAACATCCGGCGGCAAAATTCTTACTTTTATATTTTTTCTTCACGGATTTTAATGTCAGATCCTGTACACTTTTTGACGGACGCATCAATACAACCGCACCGATCAGACCGGTCAGTTCATCAACTGCATACAGTACTTTTTCCATCTCATGCTCCGGCTTTATATCTACTGTAATTGCATAGCCATGACTTGCGGTTGCATGAATGATTTTCTCGTCAATTCCACGTTCCCGCATGATTTCCTGTGATTTAATACAGTGCTCTTCTGGATATTTTTCAAAATCCAGATCATGTAAAAGTCCTACGATTCCCCAGAAATCTTCTTCCTCTGCATAGCCCAGTTCTCTTGCGAAATACCGCATCGTAT
>JBNMJT010000058.1:0-13953 GCA_050873945.1 Dorea sp. | reverse complement strand
TTCTGTCAACATTTAAGAAAGGTTGGGGTACTATTATGGATCAAGGTAAACTTACAAGAGTATTAAAATCAATGGAGGAGCATGAAGTTCCACAGATGATCGTTTCTGACCCGGTTGCGATCTTCTATCTGACAGGAAAATGGATTTTCCCAGGAGAAAGACTTCTGGCACTGTATCTGAATGTGAACGGAAACCACAAAATGGTAATCAACAAATTATTCCCACAGGAGTCAGATCTTGGCGTGGATCTTATCTATTATGATGATATCGAAGATGGAGTAGAGATCTTAAGCAGATATGTAGACAAAGACAAAACAATGGGAATCGACAAGACATGGCCTTCAAAATTCCTTATTCGTCTGCAGGAGTTAGGCGGAGGAAGCAAATTCGTGAACGGATCTCCGATCATCGACTATATCCGTATGGTAAAAGATGAGAAAGAAAAAGATCTCATGAGAAAATCTTCTAAGTTAAATGACATTGCTATGGAAAAGATCATTCCATGGGTAGCAAAGGGATTAACTGAGAAAGAATTAAATGCTAAGATGCGTGAAATCTACAAAGAAATCGGATGCGAAGATGTATCATTCGATCCAATCACAGCATATGGACATGGTGCTGCAGATCCACATCACGTAACAGATGATTCCAAAGGAAAACGCGGAGACTGCGTAATCCTTGATATCGGTGGATTCAAAGATAACTATGCATCAGATATGACAAGAACAGTATTTATCGGTGAAGTATCTGATCGTGCAAAAGAGATCTATGATATCGTAGTAGAAGCAAACAGACGTGGTATCGAAGCTGCAAAACCAGGAAACAGAATGTGCGATGTTGACCTTGCTGCAAGAAATTACATCGAGGAAAAAGGATTTGGTGAGTACTTCACACACAGAACAGGACATTCTATCGGACTTGAGGATCACGAATTCGGTGATGTATCATCTGTTAACACAGATATCATCAAGGTTGGACAGTGCTTCTCAGTAGAGCCGGGAATCTATCTTCCAGATGAGAACATCGGTGTTCGTATCGAAGACCTCGTAATTATCACAGAAGACGGATGCGAAGTACTGAATGACTTCACAAAAGATCTGATCGTTGTACCAGAAGAGTAGAAGATCGGAAGATGCATGCTGTTAGAACATAGCGGATTGCATAAAAGATAGAAAACAAATTAGAAATAATGTAAATGAAGAGCAGTAGAACTGAAAGAAGTTTTACTGCTCTTTTGGGTATACCAAATGAGCCGGTTTTGTTTACATCACTCTGTTAATGTGTTAAAATATCGACAAACATTATTATCGATAATAATATACAGGAGGGAACCAAAATGACAAGAGATGAGGCATATGCAATCTTAACAAAATATATGAAAGGTGAACATTACATCACACATTCTCTGGCGGTAGAAGCAATCATGAAGGGACTTGCCAAGCGGCTTGCACCGGATGAAGTGGAATACTGGGGCATTGCAGGACTTCTGCACGATCTGGACGAAGAGCAGTGTGACTGGCAGCATGATCTGAGTGTGCACGGACCAACATCTGTAGAGATTTTGAAGAAAGAAGGAATCGATGATCCGGTACTTTTCGGGGCCATCTGTGCACATAATCCGAAAAGCGGGGTAAAGGCAAAGACGAAGATCCAGTATGCACTTCTCGCAGCAGATCCGATGAGCGGATTCTTAAAGGCTGTTGCACAGATCTATCCGGATAAAAAGATCGCCAGTGTAAAGCGCAAATCTGTATTAAAACGATTTAATGAAGCAAGATTTGCCAAAGGAGCGAATCGTGATTACATGGAAAGTATAGAGTTTACGGGATTGATGCTGGAAGACCTGATCGATATCGGGCTGGAAGAAATGTGTGCGATCTCTGATGAACTGGGACTGTAGATAACGGAATTTACAGATGGGAGAGGAGAACTTTGCTGTCTGGGTATAGAGTAATAAAACTGGTGCTGTAAGGTTGTTCATTCCTTACAGCACCAGTTTATGTTATCGCCATGCGTTCGGAAGAAGCTGCCGGTGGCAGGTTCTGTAGATCGCCATGTGTTCGAAAGGAGCTGCCAGTGGCAGGTCCTGTAGATAACAGTTGCGATATTTTATTCGTAACGTTCGTCGATGACACGTTTTGTCTTCTTCTCACTTCTAGGTAATAATCCAATCTCAACAACCTTGACCAGAGGGGTGAATCCAATACGGCTCTTAACTTTAGAAGAAATTCGTTTTGCAAGATCCAGGAAGTCAACGGTACCGTTTGTCTCAACATAGATACGCATAGTGTCTTTTCCGTCCAGATGAGAGATACGGATCTGGTATTCACTGGATACCTCCGGAAATTCTTTTAATATTTCTTCAATCTGTGCAGGGAATACATTGACACCTTTGATCTTCATCATGTCATCGGTACGACCCATGATCGTATCAAGACGCGGGAATTTGCTTCCGCAAGGACAGTCGCCCGGAATGATACGGGAAAGGTCATGTGTACGGTAACGGATAAGAGGGGCTCCTTCTTTTACCAGTGTTGTGATAACAATCTCTCCGAGTTCTCCATCCGGCAGGACTTCTCCAGTCGCTGGATCGATAATCTCGATATAGATATAATCATCCCAGTAGTGCATACCGCAGTCGTGTGAACAGCTGATACCGATACCTGGTCCGTAGATTTCTGTCAGTCCATAGATATCATAGATTTCGATGCCAAGTTCATCGATGATACGTTTGCGCATCTTTTCGCCCCAGCGTTCAGAACCGATGATTCCTTTCTTGAGATGAATCTTATCTTTGATGCCTCGTTTCTCAATCTCCTCAGCGAGAAGCAGCGCATATGAAGAAGTAGAACCAAGAACGGTTGTCTTCATATCCATCATCATCTGAAGCTGCTTATCTGTGTTTCCGGGTCCCATAGGGATGACCATACTTCCTAATTTCTCTGCACCAGCCTGGAATCCGATCCCGGCAGTCCAGAGACCATATCCGGGAGTGATCTGGATGCGGTCCATATTTGTCATGCCGGCCATCTCATAGCAGCGTTTGAACATTACAGCCCAATCGTCCACGTCCTTTTGTGTGTAAGGAATGATGACCGGAAGACCCGTCGTACCGGATGAAGAATGGATTCTTACAATCTTTTCTTCCGGGGCAGTCATCAGTCCAAGCGGGTAGGCATTTCTCAGATCATTCTTCTCGGAGAATGGAAGCTTCTGGAAATCCTCGGCTGACTGGATGCTGGTAATTCCGGCTTCTTCTAATTTCTTTCCATAGAAACTTTCTGCTTTCAGAAGAGTCTGGATCTGTTGGTTAACTTGTGTGATCTGTTTTTCGGAAATCTGCATATGTATATCCTCGTCTTTCTTTTGGTCCATTCCTGCGCAGACTGCTCTGTGCAGGAGCGATCATTATATGTCATAATTTAATGCCTTGAGATTCATTTTGTGAAATTTTTCAGGCAGTGTCTGCTTCATAATATCCTCTATTTCAGAAATGGTAAAATCAAGTACTCCGGTACGGATAGCGGCACCGAGAAGTACCATATTCAGTACTTTAGAAGAACCGATATCGGTACAGGCCTGATCCGCATTTACCAGGGTGAGATTGGAAACATTTGCTTTCAAATATTCCAGCATCTGTGGGGCATCATAATCGGATCCACTTAAGGTTGCTGTGACCGGTTTTAAGGCACGGGTACTTACGATTACGTGTCCGCCGGTCTTCAGATAAGGAAGCATCCGGACCGTCTCTCCGGGTTCAAAACCAATGATGAGATCGGCAGTACCGGTTTCGATCATCGGAGAATATAAGTCTTTGCCCATGCGAAGGTGGCTGAATACACTTCCACCGCGCTGAGCCATGCCGATGGTTTCGGCACTCATAACAGGAATATCTTTACTCATTGCTGCGGCTGCGAGGAGTTTAGATGCGAGAACGGTTCCCTGCCCGCCAACTCCGCAGAGGATGACATTTTTCTGATTATTCATGGTCATCACCTCCTGTAATAGCAGTAACCGGGCAGATCTGGCTGCAGAGTCTGCATCCGGTACACATGGAACTGTCGATGCATACATTGCCATTGTTTATCACGATGGCAGGACATCCAAGCTCTTTGATACATTTCTTACATCCAATGCATTTATCGGAAGAAATATGGAGCGGTGCATCCGGCTTTGTGACAGCAATACAAGGCGATTTGAAAATGATGGCTTTTACACCTGGTTTTTCTGCCATTTTCTGAACACACGATACGGATGCATCCAGATTCAGCGGATTTACCGTTTCCACTTCTGTTACACCGATTCCGTGAAGAACCTGTTCAATGTTGATCTTTTGTACGATTTCACCCATGACAGTACGTCCTGTTCCGGGATGCGGCTGATGTCCGGTCATGGCGGTGGTAGAGTTATCCAGTACGATCAGAACCATGTCAGCCTGATTGTAAACGGCATTGACAACGCCGGTGATCGCAGAGGCGAAGAATGTGGAATCTCCGACGAAAGCGAAACACGTGGTGTCCGGCTCGACTTTCCCGACACCCTGGGCAATGTTCAGTCCGGCTCCCATACAGAGACAGGTGTCGACCATATCAAGCGGCATAGCATTGCCGAGAGTATAACATCCGATATCACCACAGAAAATCGACTTCTTTCCTTTCATGGCTTTTTTGACTGCGTAGAAAGAAGCTCTGTGAGGACATCCGGCGCAAAGTACCGGTGGACGGACCGGAAGTGCCGGCGGCTCTGGAAACTCAGGTGTGACAGTGCCGGTCAGACCAAGAAAACTATTAATATATGAAGTTACACTGTCTCGGGTGTTTTCGCCTGCACAGGCGGTGTGTCCGCTGAGTTTTCCGTAAATCTTAGCCGGGAGATGGTATTTTCCACATATATAGATCAGCTCACGTTCGATAACAGGATCCAGTTCTTCCAGACAGAGAACTTCATCCAGTCCGGTCAGAAATTCGACTGCCAGTTTTTCCGGAAATGGATGCGGGGTAGCGACTTTTAATGTTTTTATCATGCCGCTGTTTTTCAGCGTTTCCATTGCATACGTATAGCTGATGCCGCCGGTGGCAATCCCTTTCTTTGAATCTTTAAAAGTCTCACAGGATGGATGAATCCGGTTCTTCTCATAAGAAGAAAAAACAGTGGCCAGTTCCTGGTTACGTGCTTCTATCTTCTGATGATTCATGAAGGATAATTTTGGAAAGATGACCCAGCGTCTGGAATCTTTGACAAAGCCCTCCGGCTGGTGATGCATATATTCTGTTTTATCCTTTACCATAATAGATGCATAGCCATGACAGACTCTTGTGGTTGGACGTAAGAATACCGGAGTGCCATATTTCTCGGAGTATTCAAAGGCTTCCTGAATCATCTCGTAGGCCTCCTGGGCGGAAGACGGATCGAAACAAGGCAGCTTTGAAAATCTGGAGAAATGCCGGGTGTCCTGTTCGGTCTGGGATGAGATCGGACCTGGATCGTCAGCGACAAGGATGACCATTCCGCCCTTGATACCGACGTATTCCAGGCTCATCAAAGGATCAGATGCGACATTTAATCCAACCTGTTTCATTGTTACCATAGATCTTGCACCGGCATATGCAGCACCGGCGGCAAGTTCCATTGCGGCTTTTTCGTTAACAGACCATTCTACATAGACGTCATCGGGACGATGCTTTGCTACAGTCTCGAGAACTTCGGTAGAAGGTGTACCGGGATAACCTGCGACAACATTGACTCCGGCGGCAACTGCACCAAGAGCAATAGCGGCATTTCCCATTAAAAATTCTTTATGCATAGAATCACCTCAATTGTTCAAATTCATTATTAAATCGCCATGCGTTTAAAAGGAACTGTCAGTTGCCAAAGCATCCGTAACGAGCTGGCAGTGGCAGGTCAGGCCGGTGACAGGTCCTGTAGATAGTATAATATGTTCAACTGAGAAAAGCAATCTTTTGGTAACGCGATAAAGTGCAAAAGTAAATATTCTCTTTTAGTTGCAGACGGGATATGATAAAATAATACCATTAGGCAGATAAATAAGAGAAAACTGGCGGCTGCCGGATAAAAAAGAGGTTTATAATATGAAAAAATATGATTATTTAGTAGTGGGTTCAGGACTGTATGGGGCAGTATTTGCGCATGAAGCAAAGAAAGTGGGAAAAAACGTTCTGGTAATTGATAAACGTCCGAATATCGCAGGAAATGTATATACGGAAGAAGTTGAAAAGATCCATGTGCATAAATATGGCGCACATATTTTCCATACAAATAATAAAAAGGTATGGAATTACATCACACAGTTTGCAGAATTCAACCGTTTTACGAATTCACCGGTGGCGAATTACAAAGGAGAGTTATATTCGCTTCCTTTTAATATGTACACATTCAATAAGATGTGGGGGGTAGTGACACCGGATGAAGCAAAGGCGAAGATTGAGGAACAGAAGAAGGAAATCACCGGAGAACCGGAGAATCTGGAAGAACAGGCGATTTCACTGGTCGGACGTGACATTTATGAAAAACTGATCAAAGGTTATACCGAAAAGCAGTGGGGACGTGACTGTACAGACCTTCCATCGTTTATCATCAAGAGACTGCCGGTCCGTCTGACATTTGATAATAACTATTTTAATGCACTGTATCAGGGAATCCCGGTTGGCGGATATACAAAGATGGTTGCCAATCTTCTGGAGGGAATAGAAGTACGCCTGAACACAGAGTATCTGGAGAAGAAAGAAGAACTGGATGCGCTCGCAGAAAAAGTTGTCTATACCGGACCGATTGATGCGTATTTTGGATATAAACTTGGAACACTGGAATACCGTTCTGTAAGATTTGAGACGGAACTGCTGGATCAGCCGAACTTCCAGGGAAATGCTGCCGTGAATTATACAGACAGAGAGACGCCATGGACCCGTATCATCGAGCACAAATGGTTTGAATTCGGGAAGGATTCTGATGGAAATGATATCCCGAAGACGGTGATCAGCCGTGAATACAGTTCGGAATGGAAGCTGGGAGACGAACCATATTATCCGGTAAATGATGAAAAAAACGGAGCTCTTTATGCAGAATACAAAGAACTGGCGGAAAAAGAAGAAAGGATCATCTTTGGCGGCCGTCTTGGAGAGTATAAGTATTATGATATGGATGCAGTAATCGCATCTGCACTGGATCTGTGTGAAAAAGAGCTTGGAATTACAGTTGAATAAGGAAGTTGTGATAGAAAGTACGTATATGTCAGGGATACTGTCTTTGCACATATGCGTACTTTTTTGCCACTTTTGCTTGAACTTAAGAAAGATACCAACTATAATAGTGGCAGTTACTTGATAATGGAATGACTAAAAACAATATTATATTTTAGGAGAATACATATGGGAAGATATTTCGGAACAGATGGTTTCCGTGGGGAAGCCAACAATAATTTGACTGCAGATCATGCATATAAGATTGGAAGATTTCTTGGATGGTATTATGGGGAACTGAAACGTAAAAACGGTGATGAGACACCGGCACGTATTGTGATCGGAAAGGATACCAGACGTTCCAGCTACATGTTCGAGTACACACTGGTAGGCGGTCTGGTTGCATCGGGAGCAGATGCTTACCTGCTTCACGTTACAACAACACCATCAGTTGCTTATGTTGCAAGAACAGATGAATTTGACTGCGGTATCATGATTTCGGCAAGCCATAATCCATATTATGACAATGGAATCAAACTGATCAATGGCAACGGTGAGAAGATGGATGAAGGAACGATTGCCCTGGTAGAAGATTATCTGGATGGAAAGCTTGAAGTATTCGGAGAAAAATTTGAAGAGATTCCATTTGCACATACATCCAAGATTGGCCGTACAGTGGACTATGTATCAGGAAGAAACCGTTACATCGGATATCTGATCTCTCTTGGACTTTATTCTTTCAAGGGTATGAAAGTCGGACTGGACTGTGCAAACGGAAGTTCATGGAATTTGGCGAAGTCTGTATTTGACGCACTTGGAGCAAAGACATATGTGATCAATGCAGAACCGGACGGAACCAATATTAATAACAATGCGGGATCTACGCATATTGGCGGTCTGCAGAAATTTGTTGTTGAGAATGGTCTGGATGTCGGATTTGCTTATGACGGAGATGCTGACAGATGTCTCTGTGTAGATGAAAAAGGTAATCTGGTAGACGGAGATGCAATTCTTTACATTTACGGAAAATATATGAAAGAACGTGGAAAGCTTGAGAATAACACTGTTGTTACAACAGTTATGTCTAACTTTGGATTATATAAAGCGTTCGATGAGGCTGGAATTGATTACGCAAAAACAGCAGTCGGAGACAAGTATGTGTATGAATATATGACAAATAACGGCTGTATTCTCGGTGGAGAACAGTCCGGTCATATCATTTTCTCAAAATATGCTTCTACAGGAGACGGTATTCTTACAAGTCTTAAGATGATGGAAGTTATGATGGCAAGAAAGAAGAAAATGAGTGAACTGATGGAAGATCTTCACATTTACCCGCAGGTACTTGAAAATGTGCGTGTGACAGATAAGAAGGCGGCCCAGGATGACGTTGATGTGCAGGCAGCGGTAAAGGCTGTGACAGAAGCTCTTGGCGATACCGGACGTATTCTTGTGCGTGAATCCGGAACAGAGCCGCTTCTGCGTGTTATGGTAGAGGCTGAGACAGAAGAGATCTGCAAGAAATATGTAGACCAGGTTGTTGAAGTTGTAAAGGTAAAAGGATATATTGCAGGTTAAGCATAGAACCGGATGCATGTGTAACAGAGAGAACAGAGCAGAATAGACTTATAGAAAGAATATACAGGAGAAAATATAATTATGTGTGGAATTGTAGGATTTACAGGTGAGCACCAGGCTGCACCAATCTTATTAGACGGGTTGTCGAAACTGGAATATCGTGGATATGACTCTGCAGGAATCGCTGTACGTGACGGCAGTGCAGATGCGGAAGTGATCAAAGCAAAAGGAAGGCTGAAAGTTCTGGCAGAGAAGACCAATGACGGAGAAACAGTGAAGGGAACCTGCGGTATCGGTCATACGAGATGGGCAACGCACGGAGAGCCATCTGAAAATAATGCACATCCTCATGCAAGTGATGATGGAAATGTAGTTGCTGTACACAATGGTATTATTGAGAATTATCAGGAATTAAAAGATAAGCTTGTCCGTAAAGGATACACCTTCTATTCAGAGACTGATACAGAGGTGGCTGTAAAACTGATCGATTATTATTATAAAAAATATGAAGGAACTCCGGTGGATGCGATCAATCATGCACTGGTACGTATCCGCGGATCTTATGCACTGGCAATCATGTTCAAGGATTATCCGGAAGAGATCTATGTGGCAAGAAAGGACAGTCCGATGATCCTTGGAGTTGCAAACGGAGAATCGTATATCGGTTCAGACGTTCCGGCAATCCTGAAATATACAAGAGATGTATATTATATCGGCAACCAGGAGATGGCACGTGTCCGCAAAGGCGAGATTACATTCTACAACCTGGATGGTGAAGAGATTGAAAAAGAATTAAAGACAGTTGAATGGGATGCGGAAGCAGCAGAAAAAGCAGGATACGAGCATTTCATGATCAAAGAAATCCATGAGCAGCCAAAAGCAGTTTCAGATACACTGAATTCTGTTATAAAAGATGGAGCAATTGATCTTTCAGAAGTCGGACTTTCGGAAGAAGAGATTAAAGAGATCAGCCAGATCTATATCGTAGCGTGTGGATCTGCATACCATGTCGGAGTGGCAGCACAGTATGTTATGGAAGACCTGGCAAGAATTCCGGTACGTGTAGAGCTTGCATCAGAATTCCGTTACCGTAATCCGATACTTGATCCGAAAGGTCTTGTTGTCATCATCAGCCAGTCAGGAGAGACAGCAGACAGTCTGGCAGCGCTCAGAGAATCAAAGAAGCAGGGCGTAAAGACACTTGGTATTGTCAATGTAATCGGTTCTTCTATTGCAAGAGAAGCAGATAATGTATTCTATACACTGGCAGGACCGGAGATTGCAGTTGCGACAACAAAAGCATACAGCACGCAGCTGATCGCATCTTATACACTTGCAATCCAGTTTGCGAAGATCAGAGGACAGATCACAGAAGAACAGTATGCAGGATATATTGAAGAACTGCAGACAATTCCGGATAAGATCAGCAGAATTATTGAAGATAAAGAGAGACTTCAGTGGTTTGCGTCAAAACAGGTAAATGCAAAAGATATCTTCTTCATCGGACGTGGAATCGATTATGCGATTTCTCTGGAAGGAAGTCTTAAGATGAAAGAGATCAGTTATATTCATTCTGAGGCATATGCAGCAGGAGAATTAAAGCACGGAACGATTTCCCTGATTGAAGATGGTACACTGGTTATCGGAGTACTGACACAGCCGGAATTATATGAAAAGACACTGAGCAACATGGTAGAGTGTAAGAGCCGTGGAGCATATCTGATGGGGCTTACAACATTTGGACATTATAATATTGAGGAGAACGCAGATTTCTCTGTATATATTCCAAAGACAGATCCTCATTTTGCAACATCACTTGCAGTTATACCGCTTCAGCTGCTGGGATATTATGTATCCGTAGCAAAAGGTCTGGATGTAGATAAACCGAGAAACCTTGCAAAGAGTGTAACAGTAGAATAATGACAGAAAGAAACTGCAAAGCTATTGCAGACGGCAGAATCTGTGCAGGATGAAATAAGTGGAGACAGGATGTGGATATGACGCATCCTGTCTTTTTTGGCTGATATGGAATGAATTAAGAAAAGTTTCATAGAATAGAATAGAAAATTATGCTATACTGATTCTAACCGTGAAAAAGACAAATGAACAAAGGAGAAAGAGGATTATGAAAACAGCATTAGTCATCATGGCCGCGGGAATGGGTTCTCGTTTTGGTGGTGGAATTAAGCAGTTGGAACCAGTTGGCCCGAATGGGGAGATTATTATGGATTATTCGATCCATGATGCGATCGAGGCCGGATTTAATAAAGTTGTATTTATCATTCGTAAAGATATCAAAGATGCGTTTCACGATGCAATTGGAAAACGTATCGAAGGAATCTGTAATGAACTTGGCGTAGAATTTGCATATGCATATCAGGAGTTGGATGATCTTCCGGAAGGAATCGAGAAACCGGCAGACAGAAGCAAACCGTGGGGAACGGGACAGGCAGTACTGGTATGCAAAGATATTATCAAAGAGCCATTCGCAGTTATCAATGCAGACGATTATTATGGAAAGGAAGCATTTGTAAAGATCCATGAATTCCTGGTAAATAATTATACTCCGGAAAAATCAGAAGAGCTTTGCATGGCTGGATTCATTCTTGGCAATACTTTAAGTGATAACGGAACTGTAACAAGAGGAATCTGTGCAGTAGATGAAAATGATTACCTGACAGATGTTGTGGAGACATACGAAATCAAAAAGACAGCGGACGGAGCAGAATCTCAGGGGAATAAGGTTGACGTAAATTCACATGTATCCATGAATATGTGGGGACTGACACCGGAATTCGTAGGACTTCTGGAAGAAGGATTTGTAGAATTCTTTGAGAACATCAAAGGCGATGAAGCAAAAGAACTGAAAGGGGAATATCTGCTTCCAATCTATATTGATGAACTTCTGAAAAAAGGAAAGGTAAGTGTCAAGCTTCTGGAGACACAGGATAAATGGTTTGGCGTTACTTATAAAGAAGATAAACCGGTTGTAGTAGAGTCTTTCGCAAAACTGATCGCTGATGGCGTATATCAGAAGGACTTGTTCTCGGATCTTCAGGCATAATCTAGGATAGAAAGTATCTCTGGAATTCAGAGATAACGTCAATTGAATAAAAAGAAAAGACAGGAAAAATATGACAGATAAAAGGACGGGAAGAAAAAAGACAGGAATTATATGGCTGATTCTTATGCTGCTCTGGATGACGGTAATCTTTTCGTTTTCCGCAAGAAAAGCAGACGAATCGGCTGCAATGAGTCATTCTGTCGGAAAAAGGATAGGGAATTTTGTAATTCCCGGGTTCGGATCCTGGCCGGAAGATAAGCAGGAACAGTTTGCAGAAAAGATAGATTTCCCGGTACGCAAATGTGCACACGCAACAGAATACGCAGTCCTCGGTGTGTTGATACTGGGGACTTCGTACTCTTTTTCGGAAGGGCAGGGAAAACGGCTTATATTAATATGCTGGTGTGCGGGAACGACATATGCGGCGACAGATGAAATTCATCAGTTGTTCGTACCGGGACGGAGCTGCCAGTTCAGAGATGTATGTATCGACAGTGCAGGAGTGTTAACAGGCATCTTGTTATTTAGCCTGATAAAGCACAAAATTGCAAAATACAATGAAAAGAAAAAAACTTGTAAAAACTAAGAAAAAAGTGGCAGAAAACGTGAAAAAATCAAGGAAAATCCCTTGACAAGTATCATGATTCGTAATAAACTAAACAAGCGTGCATAGGAACGTTTTGTTTCGATGTACGACTATTCACAAGATGAATAAGCAACTTATTATAATCGTAGGAGGTGAAAGAAATGCCAACATTTAACCAGTTAGTAAAAAAAGGACGTCAGACATCTGTAAAGAAGTCTACAGCACCAGCACTTCAGAAAGGATACAACTCTTTAAAGAAGAGAAGTACTAATACTTCTGCACCACAGAAGAGAGGTGTTTGTACAGCTGTTAAGACTGCTACACCTAAGAAACCTAACTCAGCTCTTAGAAAGATCGCCAGAGTACGTCTGTCTAACGGAATCGAAGTAACAAGCTACATCCCAGGAGAAGGACACAACCTTCAGGAGCATAGCGTTGTTCTGATCCGTGGAGGAAGAGTAAAAGACCTTCCAGGTACAAGATACCATATCGTAAGAGGAACACTTGATACAGCAGGTGTTGCTAAGAGAAGACAGGCTCGTTCTAAATACGGTGCTAAGAGACCAAAAGATGCTAAGAAATAAATCTGTTGCGTAAAGCATAGATAAGATTTCAAAACAATTAAAAATGTAATCACAAACAGAACTATGATTATGTAAGTTGCAAGGTATATAGATTGTATGCCCTATGCACTACACAGTATCATTAGAAAGACACATGTGAGTACCGATGAATTAAATTAAGATGTTTAAGGAGGGAAGGACCGTGCCACGTAAAGGACATACTCAGAAAAGAGACGTATTAGCGGATCCAGTATACAACAATAAAGTGGTAACCAAGCTTGTCAACAACATTATGCTTGATGGTAAGAAGGGTGTTGCACAGAAGATCGTATACGGAGCGTTTGAAAGAGTTGAAGCGAAAGCCGAAAAGCCAGCTATCGAAGTATTTGAAGAGGCTATGAACAACATTATGCCAGTACTCGAGGTAAAGGCTAGACGTATCGGAGGAGCTAACTATCAGGTACCAATCGAGGTTAGACCTGAAAGAAGACAGACTCTTGCACTTCGTTGGCTGACAGTATACTCTCGTGCTAGAGGAGAGAAAACAATGGAAGAAAGACTGGCTAACGAAATCCTGGATGCAGCAAACAATACAGGCGCATCTGTAAAGAAGAAAGAAGACATGCACAAGATGGCAGAAGCAAACAAAGCATTTGCTCATTATCGTTTCTAATTATAGGAGGAAAAAATCTTGGCTGGAAGAGAATATCCATTAGAGAGAACAAGAAATATCGGTATTATGGCGCATATCGATGCTGGTAAGACAACTCTTACCGAGCGTATCCTGTACTATACCGGTGTTAACTATAAGATTGGAGATACTCACGAAGGTACTGCTACCATGGACTGGATGGAACAGGAGCAGGAAAGAGGTATCACAATTACTTCTGCGGCTACAACATGCCACTGGACACTTGAAGAGTTCACAAAACCTAAAAAGGGAGCTCTTGAGAACCGTATCAATAT
>JBNMJT010000057.1:0-14334 GCA_050873945.1 Dorea sp. | reverse complement strand
GTGCGGGAAAGTACCGTCCGCATACGAAGGATAAGGAGGCAGACGCAAGAAGATGATGATAAAATCCTGGCTGATCAAGATTGTCAGCGAATCGAAGAAATATATTGCCTGCCAGGTGATCGCGAACTGGATCGGTCTTCTGGCAAATATCGTGGTGACATTTTCCATTGCGGATCTTCTGCAGGATATTGCCGTGACGGGTATGGTCCCGTTAAGTGGTGTGCAGAGATGTCTGTGGATGGTCCTGGCAGCCGTCGTGGTACGTTTTGCATGTACGATGTTCGCCGGAAGGATGTCATTTCTGGCATCGGATAAAGTAAAAGAGATCTTAAGAGAGCGGATCTACCGGAAGCTTATGAAGCTTGGAATCTCTTATAACCAGTATATCGGAACTTCCGAGGCGGTACAGGTAGCGGGAGAAGGAGTAGACCAGCTGGAGATTTACTTCGGAAGTTATCTGCCGCAGCTGTTCTACAGTCTGATCGCACCGGTCACACTGTTCGTCGTATTCTTACCGATCAGTGTGAAAGCGGCGGTGATCCTTATGATCTGTGTGCCGCTGATCCCGGTGGCGATCATGGGTGTGCAGAAGATCGCCAAGAGACTGCTTAAGAACTACTGGGGTGTCTATGCAGACCTGGGCGGGACATTTCTGGAAAATGTCCAGGGCCTGACGACACTTAAAATCTATCAGGCAGACGAAGAAAAACACAAAGAAATGAACGCACAGGCGGAACGTTTCCGTAAGATCACAATGCGCGTTCTGTATATGCAGCTGAACTCGATCACGGTGATGGACGTTGTGGCATATGTAGGTGCGGTGGCGGGAATCATCATTGCCGTTCTGGAGTTCGAGAAGGGGAATATCACATTTGCCGGAGCATTTGCCATTATCATGTTATCGGCAGATTTCTTCATTCCTCTGCGCCAGCTTGGATCATTCTTCCATGTGGCAATGAACGGAATGGCTGCGAGTGACAAGATGAAAGCACTGTTCGACCTGCCGGAAGGAGAAGAAAAGAAAGAAGAGATCCCGGAAGGCAGCGGAGAGATCCGTTTTGAAAATGTGCATTTTTCCTATGATGATACGAGAGA
The DNA here is from genome assembly GCA_050873945.1 of Dorea sp. GTDB lineage: Bacteria > Bacillota > Clostridia > Lachnospirales > Lachnospiraceae > Dorea_A. The sequence continues at coordinate 13,239 of JBNMJT010000057.1, read as the reverse complement.
GATCCTGGGCGGCGTGACATTTACCATTCCGAGCCGTGGGTTTGTCTCTGTTGTAGGAGAATCGGGATGTGGCAAGAGTACCATCGCCGGACTGCTCACGGGAACGTTCAAAGGCTACACCGGACAGATCACAGTGGGCGGAACCGAGATCAGAGATACCAAAGAAGAAAGTATCATGCGTCATATGACGCTTGTAAATCATAACAGCTACCTGTTCGCCGGAACGGTGAGGGATAATCTGAAGATGGGCAATCCCAAGGCTTCCGATGAGGAGATGCTGGAAGTATTAAAAGAAGTGAATCTGTATGCGTTCATTATGCAGGAAGACGGGCTTGATATGAAGCTGCGCGAACAGGGCAGCAACCTGTCCGGCGGCCAGAGACAGAGACTGGCGCTTGCAAGGGCGATCCTGCATGAGTTCATCATGACACTGGAAAAAGGATACGATACAGATGCCGGGGAACTGGGAGACCGGTTAAGCGGCGGCGAGTGCCAGAGGATCGGAATCGCCAGGGCATTTCTCCATGATGCACCGCTGATACTTCTGGATGAACCGACCAGTAATCTGGACAGCCTGAATGAAGGAATCATCCTGAAGGCACTGGATAAGAAGCGCGGGGATAAGACGATCGTGCTGGTATCGCACCGGAAGTCGACGATGAACCTCGCGGATAAGGTGTACAATGTGGAGCATGGCCGGGTGTGCTGATGTGAAAGAGGAGAGATAGGATATTGAAGAATACAGTAAAGATTTTCTGGGCGGTGCTCGGATTCATCTGTACCGGACTGGGGGCGGTGGGAGCAGTGCTCCCCATCCTCCCGACGGTTCCGTTTCTGCTGGCAGCGGTTTTCTGCTTTGCCAGAAGTTCGGATAGACTTCATAAATGGTTCGTGGGCACGAAGCTTTACCGAAATAATCTGGAAGGCTTCGTGAAGAACCGGTCGATGACAAAGAAAGTAAAGTGCAAGATCATCGGAACGGTAAGCATCCTGATGCTGTTCGGATTTCTGATGATGAAACAGGTGCCGGCCGCAAGAATTGTACTTGTAGTGGTGTGGCTTGGACATCTGATCTATTTTGGAATCATGGTACCGACGGAAAAGGTGATTCCGGCAGAGAAGGAAGGGTAGCGTATGAATGGTGGACATGTGAAGGTTGGACGTGTCTGGGAAGATTATGTTAAGCTGATCTACCAGTTACAGCAAAAGAACGGAGTTGTGACCAATCAGGAGATCGCAGAGGCATTTGGCGTGAAGAAGTCTACGACGTCGGAGGCTGTAACGAGACTTGTGAAGTCAGGATATGTGACGCGTAACAGTAAGCATGAGATTGGTCTGACACCGGAAGGAGAAGCAATTGCGAAGGAAATGTGTGAGCATACGAGTCTGCTTCTGACATTCCTTCAGTCGATCGGAGTGAGTGAAACGGTGGCAGAGGAAGATGCATGCATTCTGGAGCATACGATGAGCAGAGAAAGCTTTCATCAATTGAAAATGTATATGATGGGGTAGCAAAGCCGGATGGGCTGGGGCTGTCGCACTAAAATAAGTAGTGCACAGCTCCTTTTGTCATACCAAAGTATGCAAGAAATTAATCAGGTTCCAATTTATTAGTATTCCGCCAGCTTCTTGGCGACGTCCCATAGATATTCTTAAATGCTCTGGAAAAATGTAACTGATTTGGATATCCTACAGCGTTCCCGATATCAGCAACCGACAGAGATGTTAACTTCAAAAGTTCGGCAGCCTTTGTCATGCGGTAACTGATCAGAAATTCCTGTGGCGATTTTCCAATGGTATCGTGAAATATTTTCCCAAAATAACTCCGGTTCAGACCACAAAAGGTGGCAATATCTTCAATCGTAATATTATTCTGGAAATTCTGTTCAATATAAGATAAAGCTTCTTTTATGTAAAAATCCCTGATCTTTCCACTCTGATTCATGCGTACGGTAGCGGCGGAACGCATGAAATAATCTAAAAACAGGTATAAATGGCCGATCATATGAAACGGCGACTCAGAAGAAGAACCCGGATGCCGGGCAATATATAACATTTCGTTCATCATTTCATTGCGAAGATCTTTTGATCCTGCATGATAGACGGGATGATCCGGATTCAATCCTGCCGTAGAGACAATCTCTTTTGCGCGCAGTCCGTCAAATTCAATCCAGGTATATTCCCACGGAAGATCATGATCTGCAATGTAGGTGTTGATCTGATCCGGGAATAACATGAACCCCTGTCCGCTTTTTATCTGATATTCAACTGTATTGCCGGAAGAATCATTGGCCATTAAGGTACCGGTGCCGGATATTACATAATGAAAGACGTAATGATTTCTGGCAGCAGGTCCAAAAGAATGTGAAGGTTCACACTGTTCCCAGCCGTACTGATATAAACCGATATCTACAAAATTCTCATTTGGAAAAACAGAAAATAAAATGTCGCTCATATGACACCTCCTTTTCATCAGTATATACCAAAATGCTAGATGACTTCAATATATAACGGGAAAAGTTGCATTTTACTATAAAACATATAAAATCAGGATATTTATAGACGCATTATGGTATGTTACAATTCGTTTGTAAATAAGAAAAGAGAAAAACCTGACGATGAAAACAGACAAATATCCCGGGAAAGGTTCAAAATCAGGCAGGAACGGAGTAAAAGGAGTTTTGGAACATGCATAGGAAGTACAGGAAAGTGGTAAGTGCCGGACTGGTGCTTACGATGGCTGGGGCTATGACGCTGCAGGGATGCGGACAGAAAAAAGAGACAGGAAAGACAGAGATTGAACTTGTGCAGTATAAGCCGGAGGCAGTAAAAACTTTTGAGAAAATAGAAGAAGAATTCAACCGCACACATGATGATATTCATCTTACGATTGAATCTCCGAATGATGCAATGACCGTTTTGAAGACAAGATTTATCCGTGAGGATAACCCGGATATCATCGGAATCGGAGGAGAAGTCAGTTATTCAAACTTTATTGATTCGGACATGCTGATGGATATCTCAGACTATAAGGGACTGGATGATATCAAAGAAGCATACAAAGAAATTGATAAAAACCTGGAGTTTGTTCCGGAAAAGGGAACTTATGCAGTCCCGTATGCGGCAAATGCAGCAGGAATTCTTTACAACAAAGAAATGTTCGAAGAACATGGATGGAAGATTCCGACAACATGGAATGAACTCATGAGCCTGTGTCAGGAGATACAGGATGAAGGAATCCAGCCATTTTATTTTGGATTTAAAGATACATGGACCTGTCTTGCGCCATGGAATGCGATCGCGGTAGACCTTGCACCGGCAGACGTATGCGCACAGGTGAATCGTGGAAAGACAACATTTTCTAAGGAATATAAAGAAGTGGCGGAACGTATGCTGGAACTACTTCCATATGGACCGGATGATCCATTTGCATATGATTATAACGGAGCATGTACAGCATTTGCAAAAGGTGAATCTGCAATGTATACAATCGGAAGTTACGCAATTCCACAGATCCAGACGGTGAATCCGGATATGGAGATTGATTCATTTGTAATGCCGGCAAGTAATAACACGGAAGAAAATCAGTTGAACTCAGGAATAGATCTTCAGTTCTGCGTCATGAAAGACTGCAAGAACAAAGAGGCTGTATATGAAGTGTTAGATTTTCTGCTGAAAGATGAAAATGTACAGGCATATCTGGATGACCAGAAAGCAGTTCCTTGTAAAGAAGGAGATTTTGAACTGGCATCAACACTTGATGGAATGCAAGAATACATAAAAGAAGGAAAGATGTCGGATTTCCAGGATCATTATTATCCATCGGAAATGGCGGTAGATGCACAGATCCAGACATTTCTGATGAAAAAAGATCCAAAAGCATTTCTTAAAAAATTCGATACAGACTGGGTAAGATACAATCGTGATATTATCCGCAAAGTTGAAGATTATGAGAAATCGCACAATGATTAAGATAGAAAAGTTACTGATAATACGGAAGTTCAAGGAGTTAGTACGATGAAAAAGAATAAATTAAATGATAGAAAGCGGACATTTCTTCTGATCACGATTCCGATTGTTGCATTATTTTTCTGCTTCAATACGCTGCCGCTGATCAAAGGTGTGATCTACAGTTTTACCAACTTTAAAGGGTATGGAAGTTATGACTGGGTAGGGCTCCGGAATTATAAGGACCTGTTTACAGATTCCAGAGTCGGAGGCTCATACATCTTTACATTTAAACTTGCAATTGCGGCGACGATCCTGACAAATGTACTGAGTCTTCTGATGGCACTCGGACTGAACAGTAAGATTAAGTTCAAAAGTGCACTCAGGGGTGCATATTTTATCCCGAATGTACTGGGAGCACTGGTAGTAGGATATATTTTCAACTACTTCTTTACTTATATTCTTCCGGCATTTGGACAAATGATCGGAAGTAAGACATTTAGCTCCAGTATGCTTTCGAATACAAAGCTTGCGTGGGTTGCAATCGTAATTGTGTGTGCATGGCAGTCGATCGCAATGAACACGATCATCTATATTTCGGGACTTCAGACCGTTCCGGAGGATGTGTATGAAGCAGGAGCCATTGACGGAGCCACAGGATGGAAGAAATTCAAGAACCTGACATTTCCACTTATCATTCCATTTTTTTCTATTAATATGGTTCTGAGTGTGAAAAACTTCCTGATGGTATTCGACCAGATCATGGCATTAACCAAAGGTGGTCCTGCCCAGAGTACAGAATCTATCTCATACCTGATCTATAATAACGGAATGAGCGGCGGTCAGTTCGGATTCCAGAGTGCGAATGCAGTCATTTTCTTTATTGTGATCGTAGTGATCTCGGTAGCACAGATGACCATCACCGGTAAGAAGGAGGAACAGTTGTAATGAAAAAAGTTGGGAAAGAAAGAATAAACTGGCCTGTAACGATTCTTTTGATCGCAGGACTGATCACTGTCATATTTCCATTATATATGACCGTTGTCATTGCACTGAAGAAGCCTTCGGAAATGACAAACGATATTGCAGGAATCTTATCACTTCCAAAGCATTTCAGCCTGAATAATTTTGCAGAGGCAATGAAAGTAACGGATTTCTGGAATTCACTGGGAAACAGCCTGCTGATCACGGTCGTGACGGTAATACTTGCAATTCTGATCCACTCACTGCTTGGATATGCAATTGCACGAAATAAGGCACATAGCAAATTTTATAAATTCATTTATTTTTACGTTGTCAGTGGTATGTTCGTACCATTTGCAATCCTGATGATGCCGGTAGTAAAACAGACGGCGCAGATGGGACTTGCGAACAGAGCCGGAGTTATTATTTTATATCTGGTATTTTACATGCCGATGAATGTGCTTTTGTATTCCGGATATCTGACGAATATTCCGATGGCACTGGAAGAAGCAGCATGTGTGGATGGGGCAAGTACATGGACAACCTATTGGAAGATTATCTTTCCAATTATGAAACCAATGCATGCGACCGTAGCAGTCCTGACAGCACTCGGAACATGGAATGATGTAATGACACCATTGGTTATCATGTCAGGAACCGGAAAGAATACATTGCCGCTTGCACAGCTTAATTTCCAGACACAGTTTGGAACGAACTACAATCTGGCATTTGCTTCGTACCTGCTGGCACTTCTGCCAATCCTGATCTTTTATCTGATCTGTCAGAAGCATATTCTGAATGGTGTGGTGAACGGAGCTGTAAAATAATTAGAATGCAAATAGAACTTGAGACATAAAAAGGAGACAAAGAAATGGGAATTGTTTACTGTGAAGCAGACAGGACATTTACAATACAGACAAAAAATACAACATATCAGATGCAGGTAGACCGTTTTGGATTCCTTCTCCACTTGTACTATGGAAAGAAGACAGATGGAAGCTGTATGGACTATCTTCTGACATATTATGACAGAGGATTTTCAGGCAATCCGTATGATGCCGGAAGTGACAGAACCTATTCGATGGATGCACTCCCTCAGGAGTATCCGTGTTACGGAACCGGGGATTACCGAAGTGTGGCTCTGATGATTGAAAATGCAGACGGAAGTACAGCGTGTGATCTCAGATACCGTTCGCATCGTATTTTCAACGGAAAATATGCAATACCGGGACTTCCGGCAGTTTATGCGGATGAGAAAGAAAGCCAGACATTGGAGATTATCATGGAAGATACGGTTACAGGAGTAGAAGTGACTCTTCAGTATGGTGTGCTTCCGGACTATGATGTGATCACCAGAAGTGAGAAGATTGCTTATCATGGCGATGGAAAGATTTATATCCAGAAAGCACAGTCTGCATGTCTTGATTTTCTTCATGGTAAATATGATCTTCTGACATTTTACGGAAGACATGCAATGGAAAGAACGATGCAGAGAGAACCAGTTACGCATGGAAGCCACGTAATCGGAAGTGTAAGAGGAACATCAAGTCATCAGTATAATCCGATGATGATCCTTGCAGAGGAACATACAACAGACAGCTGCGGAAACTGCTATGCCATGTCATTTGTATATAGTGGGAATTTTAAGGGAGAGGCATTGAAAGACCAGTTCGGTCAGACACGTGCACTTCTTGGACTGCAGGATGAAATGTTCTCTTATCCACTTGAGGCAGGAGAGGTATTTTACACACCGGAAGTAATCCTGTCGTTCACGGGAAATGGAATGAATCAGCTTTCACAGAATCTGCATCGTTGTATCAGACAGCATATCTGCAGGGGAAAATATAAAGAAAGTATCCGCCCGGTCCTGGTGAACAGCTGGGAAGCAGCATACTTTGATTTTGACGGTGATACCTTATATGAACTGGCAAAAGAAGCAAAGAATGTCGGCATTGATATGCTGGTGCTGGACGACGGATGGTTTGGAAAGCGTGATGATGATAACAGTGGTCTCGGTGACTGGTTTGTCAATGAGAAGAAACTTGGCGGGACACTTGGAAGTCTGATACAGAGGATCAATGATCTGGGTGTAAAATTCGGAATCTGGGTAGAGCCGGAGATGATCTCAGAAGACAGTGATCTGTACAGAGAACATTCGGACTGGGCATTTACTATCCCGGGAAGAAATCCGGTCCATGCAAGAAACCAACTGGTGTTGGATTTCTCCAGAAAAGAAGTTGTGGATCATATATTTGATCAGATCTGTAAAGTCCTGGATCAGGGAAATATTGAGTATGTGAAATGGGATATGAACCGGAGCCTGATGGACGTATTTTCGAGGGGAACGAAAGATCAGGGAAGGGTGATGTATGATTATGTCCTTGGCCTGTATGATTTCCTGGAAAGAATCGTGACCAGATATCCAGATTTGCTGATCGAAGGATGCAGCGGCGGCGGCGGAAGATTTGACGCCGGAATGATGTATTATACACCGCAGATATGGTGCAGTGATAATACAGATGCAATAGACAGATTACAGATCCAGTATGGTACGTCGTTCGGTTATCCGGTATCTGCTGTTGGCTCACATGTATCCGCAGTGCCGAACCATCAGACGGGAAGGAGCACATCACTACATACCAGAGGTGTAGTGGCAATGGCCGGAACATTTGGATATGAACTGAATCTCGGAAAGCTTTCACAGGAAGAAAAAGCAGAGATCCGGTCACAGGTAGAAGAATACCGGAAGTTCGCACCGCTGATCCAGACGGGACTTTATTACCGTTTGTCTGATCCGTCGAAGGAAGAATATGCAGCATGGGCATTCGTATCAGAGGATCAGAAAGAAGTACTGCTGAATGTAGTGATGCAGGAAATCCATGGGAACATGACTGTGAACTATGTAAATCTTCAGGGACTGAAATGCAGTGCAGTTTATCGTGATACGGAAACAGGAAAGGTTTATAATGGTGCCGCTCTTATGGAAGCAGGAATCCCGATGCCGGTAGAGATGGGAGAATTCAAGGCATACCAGATGCATCTGGTGGCAGAAGAGTAGAATATAAGAATCTGTAAATGCAGGAGGAGTTGCTGACAAGCAGTTTCTTCTGCATTTTTTACAGGAAAATAATAGGAAGATTCTTTAGAGGAAGGAACAAAAGAAAATGGAGAAAAGAGAAAAGAAAAATGACAGTATCTTTCAACATAGATTAGAGAAACATCATGATGAACTCAGATGGCTTTACATGGAACTTTATCAGAATGGTGATATGTTTGCAGAATTGTGTTCGCAGATGCATGAGTATTACAATTGCCGCAGTAAAAAATTAAAAGAACGAGATCTGAAAAGAGAGAAAGAACCAGATTGGTATCATGGAAAAGATATGCTTGGCATGATGCTTTATACAGATAATTTTGCAGGGAATATGAAAGGTGTCAAAGAGAAAATTCCGTATCTGAAAGAATGTAATATCAACTGTCTGCATCTGATGCCGTTTCTGGATACACCAAAAGGCAGATCAGATGGAGGTTATGCGGTGGCAGATTTCCGTAAGGTACGTCCGGATCTGGGGACGATGAAAGAGCTTGCAGAGCTGGCGGAAACGTGTCATGAAGAAGACATCAATGTGTGTATGGACTTTGTCATGAATCATACTTCGGAAGATCATGAGTGGGCAAGGCGCGCCAGAGCCGGCGAAGGGGAATATATGAGCCGGTATTTCTTTTATGATAATGAAGAGATACCGGAGAAATATGAAAAGACGGTGCCGCAGGTATTCCCGACAACAGCACCGGGAAATTTTACTTATCTTCCGGAAACCGGTCATTATGTGATGACAACATTTTATCCGTATCAGTGGGATCTGAATTATCGTAATCCGAGAGTATTTAATGAGATGATGTATAATTTCCTGTATCTGACAAATCAGGGGATAGATATTGTACGAATCGATGCGGTGCCGTATATATGGAAAGAACTTGGAACTACCTGTAGAAATCTGAAACAGGTGCATACAATTGTCCGCATGATGCGCATGATAGCAGAAATTGTATGCCCGGGTGTTTTGCTTCTGGGAGAGGTTGTAATGGAACCCGAAAAAGTTGTGCCGTATTTTGGAACGGTTGAAAAGCCGGAATGTCATATGCTTTATAATGTGACAACTATGGCAACAACCTGGAACAGTATAGCAACAGGAGATATCCGGCTGTTGAAAAAGCAGATGGATATTGTGAACCAGCTGCCGAAGCAATATGTATTCTTAAATTATCTGCGTTGTCATGATGATATCGGATGGGGACTGGATTATGAGACGATGAGACCATGGGGAATAAAAGAAATTCCGCATAAACGTTATCTGAATGATTATTTCACAGGAAAAATCCAGGGCAGTGTAAGTCGTGGAGAATTGTATAATGATGATCCGGTAACGCAGGATGCACGTTTCTGCGGGACAACTGCATCGATGTGCGGAATTGAGAAAGCCGGATTTGAACACGATGAAGAAGCAATGAATGCAGCAGTCAGAGAAGATATCATGCTGCATGCATATATGCTGACCCAGTCAGGGATCCCAATGTTATACAGTGGTGACGAACTGGGACAGGTGAACGACTATAGTTATAAGAACGATCCGGAAAAATGTGCTGATTCAAGATACATCCACCGGGGGAAGTTACCGTGGGAACTTGCAGAGGATAAGGAAGATGTCACAACGGTTCAGGGAAAAATATTCCAGACGCTTGACCGGCTGGAAAAGATCCGCAGACAGGAGATTACCTTTGATAAAGATGCAGATGTGTATATATATGATGTACATGACGACAGTATCCTGTGTGTACTGCGGGAATATAAAGGGAGAAGATTCTTTGGAATATTCAACTTCAGCAATCAGGAGAAGACAGCGTGGATGCAGGAAAAAGGGATGTACCGTAATCTGTTGACGGGTGAAAAGGCAGAATTGAAGGATATAAGCTTAAGTGGACATGAGTTTCGTTGGTATGGAAACTAAAATTGCGTGTGTTTTCGTTTATATATTTATACATATTTCATTTTTTATTGCTATTCATCCCCGTAAAATTATTGTATAATGAGGAATAATCGCTACAGTTTACAGACCAGAGTGTGTCTGAAAAGACCTGAATTGTAGTGGGAAGTTAGGAAATAAGATCATACGTGGGAGGAATCATGAAAGAACCAACGTTAGGGAATCCGCAGAATACAATAGAGGTTCTGCAGAAATATAATTTTTCATTTCAGAAAAAGTTCGGTCAGAATTTCCTGATCGATACACATGTATTGGATAAGATCATACAGTCGGCAAATATCACGAAGGATGACATGGTGCTGGAGATCGGACCTGGGATCGGTACGATGACGCAATATCTGGCGCAGGCGGCAGGAAAGGTGATCGCAGTGGAGATCGATAAGAACCTGATCCCGATCCTGGAGGATACATTAAGCGGGTATGACAATGTCCGTGTCATCAATGAAGATGTATTGAAGCTGGATCTTAAGAAGCTGGCGGACGAAGAGAATAACGGAAAGCCGGTCAAAGTAGTGGCGAACCTGCCATACTATATCACGACGCCAATCATTATGGGACTTTTTGAAAATGAAGTTCCGGTGGAGAGTATCACAGTCATGGTGCAGAAAGAAGTTGCGGATCGCATGCAGACCGGACCGGGCAATAAGGATTACGGCGCATTGTCTCTGGCTGTGCAGTATTATGCCGATCCGTATATCGTGGCAAATGTTCCGCCGAACTGCTTCATGCCAAGACCGAAGGTCGGATCAGCGGTCATCCGTCTGACCTGCCACCAGGAGAAGCCGGTACAGGTGCAGGATGAGAAGCTGATGTTCAATATCATTCGTGCATCCTTCAACCAGAGAAGAAAAACTCTGGCGAACGGTCTGAAGAATGCGGCAACTTTAGATTTTACAAAAGAAGAGGTCGAAGCAGCGATCGAGGCACTTGGGAAAGGTGCAAGTGTGAGAGGCGAGACACTGACACTGGAAGAATTTGCAAAGTTAAGCGATCTGTTGAGTAGATTAGCTATCCCTATAGTAAGAAAGGATGATGACGATGGACAGAAAAGACGATCAGACACAGACATTATTTGAGGTAACACCGGAAATCAGCCATTTTGCAGAACTCTGCGAGAGGAATAATGCGATAGACAAAGACCTGTATACGAAGTACGAAGTCAAAAGAGGACTCCGTGACCTGAACGGAAAAGGTGTCCTTGCGGGACTCACGAACATTTCCGACGTATGTGCGAAGAAGATCGTGAACGGCGAGGAAGTGCCGTGTGCAGGAAAACTTTACTACCGCGGCTATAACATCAAAGATCTGGTGCAGGGATTCTTAAAAGATAAGCATTACGGATTTGAGGAAATCGCCTACCTGTTATTGTTCGGTGAACTGCCGAATCAGAAGGAACTGCAGACATTCCACGAGACACTGGTGGAGAGACGTACACTGCCGCCGACATTTGTCCGTGACGTGATCATGAAGGCGCCGAGCCGTGATATGATGAACAGTCTGTCCAGATCGATCCTGAGCCTGTATACATATGATCCGCACGCAGACGACACATCGATTCCGAATGTACTGCGTCAGTGCCTGAATCTGATCAGCCAGTTTCCGATGCTGATGGTCTACGGCTATCATGCGTACAACTACCGCATGGGTGACGATCTGTTCATCTACGCGCCGTCACCGGAATTATCGACAGCAGAGAATATTCTGATGATGTTAAGGGAAAATAAGAAATATACCAAGCTGGAAGCAAAGATCCTGGATATGGCACTTGTCCTTCACATGGATCACGGCGGTGGTAATAACTCGACATTTACGACGCACGTGGTAACATCATCCGGAACGGATACATATTCGACGATCGTGGCTGCTATGGCATCCTTAAAAGGACCAAAGCACGGGGGAGCGAATATCAAGGTTACACAGATGTTTGATGATATGATGGAAAAAGTCAGCGACTGGGAAGATGACGATGAAGTACGCCAGTATCTGAACGACCTGCTGGATAAGAAAGCATTTGACCAGAAGGGACTGATCTACGGAATGGGGCATGCGATCTATTCTGTATCTGACCCGCGTGCCGACATTTTCAAAAAGTTCGTAAAACAGCTTGCAAGAGAAAAGGGCTGCGAGAAGGAATATGCATTATATGAAAAGGTAGAGCACATGGCACCGGAAGTCATCGGGGAAAAACGTAAGATCTACAAAGGTGTAAATGCAAATGTCGATTTCTACAGTGGGCTTGTGTATCGTATGCTGGATCTTCCACCGTCACTCTATACACCAATCTTCGCGGCAGCGCGTATCGTCGGATGGAGCGCGCACCGTCTGGAAGAGCTTAAGAATGTAGATAAGATCATTCGTCCGGCGTACAGACCGCTGGCCGAATACAAAGAGTATGTCAGAATGGATGATAGATCATGAAACATGAATTTTATTATACGTCCAGAGATTCCGTGACAAAGATTCACGCGATCGAATGGATTCCGGATGGAGAGGTAAAAGGTATCTTACAGATATGCCATGGAATGGTGGAGTACATTGACCGTTATGATGATTTTGCAAAATTTATGTGCGGGCACGGTTACTATGTGGTCGGGCATGATCATCTGGGACATGGAAAATCCATACAGACGGAAGCGGATCTGGGATATTTTGATGAACGCAAAGGCAATCAGTATGTGATAGGGGATATTTACCAGCTGCAGGAGATGACGAAAAAGAAATATCCGGAAGTGCCGTATTTTATGCTCGGGCACAGTATGGGATCCTTCCTGCTGAGGCAGTATCTGACGATGTATGCAGGCGGACTTTCGGGAGCCGTTATTATGGGGACCGGATACCAGGGTGCGCTGACGCTCAGTGCCGGAAGAATGGTCTGCAAGATCATCGCAGCGTTCAAAGGATGGAAATACAGAAGCACATTCGTGGACAATCTGAGCTTCGGAGGATTCAATAAGAAATTCGAACCGGGTGAGACATCGAAAGAATGGATCACGTCTGATAAGAAGAAGCGTGATGAATATGTCCAGGATCCGCTGTGTTCCTATACATTTACACTGGGAGCTTATTATCAGATGTTTACCGGAATGAAGGTCCTGGTGCAGAAAGAAAGTATGGAACGGATTCCGAAGACACTTCCGGTGCTGTTCACAGCAGGAGCTGACGACCCGGTGGGTGCATTTGGAAAGAATGTGACCAGAGTATATGAGAAATATAAGAACGCCGGGATCAGAGATGTGTCGATTCATCTGTATGAAGGCGACCGTCATGAGATCTTGAATGAAGT